>JBJSZW010000208.1:0-9074 GCA_046090565.1 Gammaproteobacteria bacterium | reverse complement strand
TTTATGCTTTGCTAAAATACATGGGCGAACAACAAGGCTATGCACTTGCTATTTATAGATGCTTGGGTGCTAGCCGAAAACAGATGGCTGTTGTTTTATTGCATGTTTTTATGAAACCGAGTTTATTAGCTTTTGTTTTTTCGAATGGCTTGATTTACTCATTGCCTTTACCACTTGAACTAAATTTAGAAATATTGTTAATGAATTTTGGTTTTGGGGTTTTGATGTGGTTTATTCTCGTATTTATTTTAGTCTTACCAACACTCTGGCCTTTATTGAGCGTAGCCCCATATGGTTTACTAAAACAACAAGAAGGGCTCAGAATTTCTAATATTCAAGCGCGGCGATTGTTCTTAGTCCCAATCAGCAGTTTATTAGTCCTATCGTATTGGTTAGAAAAAAGTAACCTAAAGTTAATATATATTTCTAGTGGATTATTGTTTGGGTTCATAATACTGGGTATTTTTTTAGAAACAGGTTTTAAACTGCTGAACACTTGGCTTCAAGATAAAGCAGAAAGCATTAATTTCATAGCCCAAAGAATTTTGGCCCGAGGTCAAGAGCTCAGTATTCAAATATTGCTGTTAACGCTTGTTCTTACAGGTATTCAGACAACGCATATTTTAGCTAAAAATTTTTCATCGCAATATACAGATTTATCTAAAAAAAATACCCCTAACTATTTTTTAATGAACATAGAGCCTCATGAAAAATTAAAGTTTGAGAGTATGCTTAAAATTGAAAATAATAAATATTTTAGCCAAATTTACCCAACGGTTAGGGCAAGATTATTAAAAATTAATAATTCACCAATAGGTTATGGAGATGTCTCTGAAAAAATGAACTTGAATCGTCTTTTAAATATTACTTGGTCTGAAAATATCCCAAAAGACAATAATTTGATGCAAGGCGCTTGGTGGGAAAAGAACTCAATCGCTTCAAAAAATATAGAAAATCTAGTTTCTGTTGAAGAAAAATTTGCTGAACGCATGGGGATAAAAATTGGAGATAAAATCACCATGCAGGAAGGTGCTTTTATTTGGGAATCTGAAGTATTTAATTTAAGGCAAGTGACATGGGAGAATTTTCAACCTAATTTTTTCCTTATTTTCAAGCCTAGCATCAATTTAGAATTTTTACCTAAAACTTATATGCTCAGCAGTTACATTCCAGATTCTGAAAGAAAATTCCTATTAGATTTGATTGCGAAATTTCCATCAATGAGTATCTTGGATTTTAATTTTTCGATTAAAGAAATGAAAGGCATTCTAAATCAGGTTCAAAACTTTGTTCAAGTGAACTTTGGTTTCATGCTGATTTCTGGTTTTGTTTTGTTTTGGATTTTTTTAAAAAATGGTTTTCCAGAACGCAAAAAAGAATTTGAAATATTAAGAGTTTTAGGGGCGAGCCTAGACAGTTTAAAACAACAGTTATGGGTAGAATGGCTGCTGATGGCTTTTTGTATTGCGCTTGGATCAGGGCTTCTTATTAATTTGATTTGTACTTATGTTTCTAAAACATTTTTAAAAATGTCCTATGTTTGGAATTGGGATTTATTTGGTTTAAATTTTCTGTTCTTAGGTTTTTTTATGTTTTTACAATTAAATTTTTCAAACAACAAGTTAATAAAATGATTATTTTAGATCGCGTTTTGTAAAAATAATCCCATCAGATAAATCCGATAGTTTTTCAACTGTAGCTTCGTTAATGATTTTGTTTTTCAACCAGAGAGCAGATGAACTGCCGCCATCTAGATTCAAAGCCGATTCACAACCTAAATTTTTCATAAACTCTGCTAATTCTATCATGCTTAGGCCATCAACACGTTCTTTTTGTTTTAGGAAAGCTTGCAAGGGATAAAAATGATTGTCTTCTGCGACCACCAGAACAATTGTTTGGTCGGATTTAATGCCAATAGCGGTTCTGGCATGGGCTTGTGTAAAAAAAGAACTGGTTTTTTCTTTTAATTCAATAGGAATCTGAGACTTTGAAAGCAAAAGGGGAAGGCCTGATAAAATAGAAATTTTTTTTGATATTTTAAAATTTTGTTTTGGATTGGCTCTTAATATATTTATTTTGCCAGATTCAATCACTAACAATGATTGAATCTGATTACTGATTCGGTAAATTTTTCCTGCAATAATTAATGTTCCGGCAGGAAAAGGTTGTCCGGAGCGGGATTTTTGGAAAAATCCTCCGTTGATGGCAATCTGAGCTTTAAAGCGTTTGGCCAACATGGGAAGGGATTCAGATTTTTCTTGGGATGTTTTAGCCAATTGGATGTGGTAGGCTTTGGGCCGAATTTTAAGTACATGGATTAAATGCTGATCAAAATCGTATTTTTCATAGAAGTGTTCAGGTGAGGAGGAGGCAGAAATAGAAGGGACATAAAATAAAAACAGACAAAACAAAGAAAGCCTGACTGTCTTCTTGTTTAATATTTGCTTATGGGTCACTGTTTTTTTGACTCCCCCGATTTTAAAAACGGACAAAACTTTGGCTCTACAGCAGCTTTAGAGCTGCTTCAATAATCAAAAAATTTTTACAAAGGATTGATTTTAAAGAGATGGCTTTGATTTTGCAAGGCTTTGGTCTGTCAGCTTGTAATGATTTTAATAGATTCGAATGGATTTTGAAATATGACAGATAAACAACAGGTGCAAGAACAACCAATCATCGTAGATTTGCGGATGAAAGAAATTTTTGATTTGGCTTTGAAGGTTGCACCGTATTCTACGAGTGTGTTGTTGTATGGTGAAAGTGGAACCGGAAAAGAAGTGGTTGCTAAATTGATACACCAAAATTCTTCTCGAAGTTCTGAAATTTTTATCGCTATTAATTGTGCAGCTATTCCTGAAAACATGCTGGAAGCTACTTTATTTGGCTACGAAAAAGGAGCATTTACGGGGGCCTATAATGCCAGTGCTGGAAAATTTGAACAGGCCCAAAAAGGCACTCTGTTGTTGGATGAAATTTCAGAAATGCCCCTAAGTTTACAAGCAAAATTGCTTCGAGTGATTCAAGAAAAAGAGATAGAACGTTTGGGTGGCAAAAAGAAAATCAGTTTGGATATTAGAATTATTGCTGCCACCAATAAAAATTTAAGCCAGGAAGTAAAACAGGGGCGTTTTCGTGAAGATTTATTTTATAGACTCAATGTATTTCCTATTTGTGTACCGCCATTAAGAGAAAGGAAAAAAGATATATTGCCTTTGGCAGAACGTTTTCTTGAAATTTATGCTGTTTCTCAAAATAAAACAGTGGTTCCGAATTTGGCTAAAGATGCTAAAAAAGCGCTTTTGGAACATCCCTGGCATGGGAATGTAAGAGAATTGGAAAACATCATACAAAGAGCGTTGGTGGTTTCAGATTCTGGTCGTGAAATTACCGCCAAAAATTTATTATGGGATGGGAGGTAAGGCATTATGACGAATAAAATAGATATGCAGGCCTTGTTACAAAACATGCAGGCCTTAGCGAATCAGGCAGGAGCGAAAACTGCAGAACCTCAGAAGCCTTTTGATAGTATTTTGTTTCAAATTCAAGAAAGCTTAAAAGTGGTTAGTCAAAATCAACGCAAATCAGATGAAGTAGCAGAAAAATTTGTGAAAGGCGATCCAGATGTAAGCTTGGTGGATGTGATGGTTCAGTCTAGTAAATCCAAGGTTCTATTTCATGCAACAACAGAAATACGTGATAAATTAGTATCTGCCTATAAAGAAATTTGGAACATGAGCGCTTAATTAATTTATGGATAATGGTCAATTTTCAAAAGCAGCTGTCGGTTTTAGTGCCCTATCTTGGGGCAAACAAATTGGTATTTTAATTGGTTTGGCCTTGAGTATTGCCATGGGTTTTTATATTGTTTTATGGTCTAAAACGCCAGATTTAGCGCCTTTATATGCCCAATTAGATTCGAAAGATGCATCGTTGGTGATGGATAATCTTCAAAAAATGGGGGTAGAACATAAATTCGATGCAGCCCAAGGTGGCGTTTTGGTACCCATGGCTAAGATCAATGAAGTCAGAATGCGTTTGGCAAGCTTAGGGATTCCTAAAAATTCAGAAGTAGGTTTTGAGCTTTTAGAACAAAACAATCGCTTAGGTGGCAGCCAAATGTTGGATGCAGTGCGTTATAAAAGGGGCCTAGAAGGCGAATTATCCAGAACAATTGCTGGGTTAGATGCGGTTAGGAATGCCAGAGTTCATTTGGGAATGCCAAGGGAAGCGACGTTTTTAAAATCTTCACAAAAATCAACAGCTTCTGTTATGTTGGATTTATATCCTGGTCAACAATTAGAGCCACAACAAGTTTTAGGGATCGTACATTTGGTCGCATCCAGTGTTCCGGGTTTGAATAAAGAATCGGTAACTGTGGTGGATCAAACGGGCCGTCTTTTGAATCAAGGTGGTGGTAACATGGGGCAAATGGCTGTTGCTGGGGAACAATTTAATTATACTCGGCAACTAGAAAGCACTTATTCTAGGCGTGTTCAAGAATTACTTACCCCTATTTTAGGTCCCAATAGCGTTAGGGCTGAAACAACAGTGGAAATGGACTTTACAGTAAGCGAAGAAACAGAAGAAAAGTTCAATCCCAAAAAAGTGGCTGTTAAAAATGAAAGTTTATTAAGTGAAAAAAGAGGTGCAGGCATTGGTTTGGAAGGTGTGCCGGGTGCCTTGTCCAATCAACCGCCCAGTGCAGGCACAGCGCCAGAGCAAGCGCCTGCAGCAACACCACCTGCCCCAGAAGCTGGGGCTGGTGGGCAGGCACAGGCTAGAGCCAGCACCAGTCCAGAAAGCAGTCGTTCTCAGGTGAACAAAAACTATGAAGTGGATAAATCCATTAGTCATGTTAAACAAAGTGTGGGTAAACTGACCCGTCTTACCGTAGCAGTATTAGTAGACGATAAAATCAGTTATGACGCTGAAGGCAAAGAACAAAGAACCAAGCTCACAGAAGATGAGCTTAAAAATATCAAAGAACTGGTTCAAAGTGCGGTTGGTTTTAATAAAGAACGTGGGGATGTGGTGAGCGTTATCAATTCTAGCTTTGCTCAGGCACCACCTGTATTGCCGCCAGAACAACTTAAGCTTTGGCAACAGGCTTGGTTTATTCCGCTCGTGAAACAAATTTTAGGTGGAATTTTTGTTCTGTTGGTCTTGTTCATGGTTATTCGCCCCTTGCTGAAAAATTTGGCAGTGGCTTCGGGAAATTCGGGCGGCATGGGATCAGAATTACCCATGGCGGGGGGAGCACCTATACAATTAGAAGGGCCTAATAATTCTATGCGTCAATTGTCTTCAGAATCTGGCACCCAAGCCAAAGAGCCTATAGATAAAGTGAAGCAGTTGGTTCAGGATGATTCTAAAAAAGTAGCTAACGTGGTAATGAATTGGGTTGGTAAAGAAGAAGAATAGTTCAAGATAAAAGTGAAAAATAAAAATGAAAAACAAAAGTAAGGAATGATTAACCGTGGATAATAAATAAGTCATGGAAAAAATTAAAGACTTACCTGGAACAACACGGGCTGCCATTCTTTTGATGAGCCTAGATAATAAAGAAGCAGCCGAAGTATTGAAGCACATGGGACCCAAACAAGTTCAAAAATTGGGTATTGCCATGGCTACTTTAAAAGATGTCAGTAAAGAACAATTAGAGGCGGTATTAACCCAATTTTTGGATCAAGCGGAACAACAAACCAGTTTAGGCATAGGGAGCGATGAATATATTAGGAGCCTATTAGTGAATGCTTTGGGGGAAGAAAAAGCAGGCGGTGTGATTGATCGTATCTTATTAGGTGCCAATACCAAGGGCCTAGATACGCTAAAATGGATGGAACCCCGTGCTATTTCCGATATTATTCGCTATGAACATCCTCAAATTCAATCGATCGTTTTAAGTTATATTGATCCCGATCAAGCAGGCCAGGTATTGGCTTTTTTTGATGAAAGAGTACGTTTGGATTTAATGCTTCGTATTTCCAGTACGGAAACCGTACAACCTGCAGCGCTTCAAGAATTAAATGACATCATGGAGCGTCAATTTTCAGGGGGGACTTCTGCCAAAACCAGACCCTTAGGCGGGATTAAAACAGCAGCAGATATTATGAATTTCTTAGATTCTTCAATTGAAGAAAAATTAATGCAGCAATTGAAAGAGCGAGATCCAGAATTAGGACAAGGCATACAAGATTTAATGTTTGTATTTGAAAATTTATTAGATGTAGATGACCGTGGCATTCAAACTATTTTAAGAGAAGTTTCATCTGAAGCGCTATTATTGGCCTTAAAAGGTGCAGACAATTCGATGCGGCAAAAAGTATTTAAAAACATGTCTAAACGTGCTGCTGAATTATTGAAAGATGATTTAGAAGCCAAAGGTCCTGTAAAAGTGAGCGAAGTAGAGGGAGCTCAAAAAGAAATTCTAACAATTGCTAGAAGATTGTCTGAATCTGGAGAAATTTCGCTCGGTAAAGGCGGAGAGGAGATGATTTAAATGGCAGAAACAGTTGGATGGGAGGCCCCAAAGTTGGGCCATAGTACAACCAAGCCCATGTTACAAAAACCCAATCATGAACCTAAGTGGGAAGATATAAAACACAAACTTGAAAGTTGGAAGAAAGAAGCCGAAGACAGGGGCTTGCGAGAAGGTGAAAGAAAAGGCTTTGAGAACGGCGAACAAAAATGGCAGGCCAAATTAAAAATATTACAGAGCATGATAGATCAATTAAAGCAAAACATTCAAACCCTGCCGAATAAAATCAGTCCAGAAATTAATTGTTTGGTTTTGAACTTAACAAAAACTGCTTTTTACACAGAATTAAGTATCAATAAAAATCAAATACAATCTTTGGTTGAAGAGGGTTTAAAATTATTGAAACAAGATTTAGATTCTACAGTTTTAAAAATTAATCCCCAAGACGAGAATTTATTAAATTTATCTGATCACATCAAAGATAAAATAAAAATAGAGCTTTTAGAATCTGTAAAAACAGGCGGTTGTATTCTAGAAAGTAATTTCACAAAAATAGATGCCAGCGTAGAAGCCCGTTGGTCTGAAATATTAAAGGCGAATGCTTAATATGGAATGGAATGCATTGGTATCAGTCTTAGAAGAAAAAAATAAAAAAATAATCAGTCAAAATACAGGTTTTCAATTTAAAAAACAGGGCTGCTTAATTTGTGCGCAGGGCCTAACGGTTGAAGCTCGTGGTTTTGAAGCCTCTATCGGTTCTCGTTGTTATATTGAAGTGGAAAATCAATTAGAACCTGCAGTGATCACAGGTTTTTCAGAAAGTGGTATTTATTTGATGCCTTTGAAAATGGGATTGGCTTTATCACCTAAAATGTGGGTTCACCCTGGAGAAAAAGCATCGAGTTTGCCTGTGGGGGAGGCTTTGCTAGGACGAGTTTTAGATGGTTCTGGGCAGGCATTGGATAAGCTGGGTCCGATTGAATCTAAAATAAAAAGAAGCCTCTGGGCGCCACCAAGAAATCCTCTGGATATTATGCCTGTTACAGAAGTATTGGATGTGGGGGTTAAAGCTATCAATGGCCTTTTAACAGTTGGCAAGGGGCAGCGTTTGGGGCTTTTTGCAGGTAGTGGTGTCGGTAAAAGTGTATTATTGGGTATGTTGGCGCGTTTAACTGAAGCAGATGTGATCGTAGTGGCATTGATTGGTGAACGTAATCGAGAAGTCAAAGAATTTCTAGATTATAACTTAAAAAGCAGTTTGAAAAAATCAGTGGTGATTGCAAGCCCTGCCGATTATTCGCCCTTGCTTAGATTGCAAGGCGCTTGGTATGCCATGTCTATAGCAGAACAATTTCGCGATGAAGGAAAATCGGTTTTATTTTTGTTTGATTCTTTAACACGCTTTTCTCAAGCCCAAAGAGAAATTGGTTTAGGCATGGGCGAACCACCTGCAACACGTGGTTATCCGCCTTCGGCTTTTGCTATTTTGCCACAATTGGTCGAAAGAGCAGGCAATGGAAATTTGAATAGTAAAGGATCCATTACAGCAATTTTTACAGTTTTGGCAGAAGGTGATGATCAGCAAGATCCAATTGTAGACAGCGCTAGAGCCATATTGGATGGCCACATTGTTTTAAGCCGAGAATACGCGGATAAAGGCCATTATCCGGCCATCGACATTGAATTATCCATTAGCCGTGTCATGTCTCATATTAATTCAGAAGATCACTTAAAACAGGCACTTTTGTTTAAGAAATATTATGCCTTGTATAGAGAAAATAAAGACATGATAGCCATGGGCGCCTATGTAGCTGGTAGCAATCCGGATTTAGATGTCGCCCTTCAAAAAAATCAGGCCATGGATACTTTATTGACCCAAGGGATGTATGAAAAATTTAATTTTAACGATACTGTAGCCCAGATGCAGCATGTCCTCCAATAGAAAACTGCATACTTTAGGCTTGATTAGAAATCAATTAGAATTAGAAGTACAGGCTGTGAGTGCAGAATTGCAAAAAATTAACCAGCTCCATCAGAATAATAAAAAAAAATTACAGGAACTGTATGATTATAAATCAGAATATTATCGTGATTATGAGCTGATTTTAAAAAATAATAGTCAAATAGATTTGGTTCAGAATTATCAAAAATTTGTAGAGCATTTATCCGGGATAATCCAACAACAAGAAAGAAATGTTTTTCTTATTTCTCAGGAATTAGAAAAAGTAAGAGTTTTTTTTATCAAAAAATTAGAAAAAAAGAAAAATTTTGAAGACCATTACCATCGGATTGCCGATGAAATTAAAATGGAAAAAGAACATCGCCAGCAAAAAAATCAAGATCGCGAAAACAGTGATAAATATGGTCGTGGCGTCAAATAAAAAATAAAATTATAATTTGTATAACTTCAAGCTTAATCCCTAGAACGTTTCTTATTTTTAGTTCCATTGCCTGTAAAAGAACTATCCATGGTTCCAGTGGTTTCCATTGAACGCGTATGGGCTGCGAGGGCAGGCAACATACTTCTTTCTCGCATATTGTTGATATAAGATGAACTACGCCATCTATAATTTTATTTCACAATAAAATTATAGAT
>JBJSZW010000207.1:0-12049 GCA_046090565.1 Gammaproteobacteria bacterium | reverse complement strand
AGGCCCAAGCGAAACTAAAAAAGGGTGTGGTTGTCAGTTCTAAGATGACCAAAAGCATTGTCGTTCGAATCGATCGTCGAGTAGAACATCCCATGTATAAAAAAGTGATTATTTTCATCATGGACTGTCAAGCGACTGGATTTACTAATCACTTTTTTATACATGGGATGTTCTACTCGACGATCGATTCGAACGACAATGCTTTTGGTCATCTTAGAACTGACAACCACACCCTTTTTTAGTTTCGCTTGGGCCTTAGCAGGTACAGAAGACACAGACATTATGACTCACCTCGTTTCTTTTTTTCGTTCAATACAGTTAAAACTCGAGCTACAGAACGTCTTATGTTTCTAAAGTGATGAGTTTGCTGTAATGCACCATTGGCTCTTTGTATTCTGAGTTTGAAACTGTCTTTCATCAACTGTTCCAAAATTTTGTTCAGTTCAGATGTCGTTTCTTCTCTTAATTCTTTAATTGTTTTCATGATTACATCACCGTTCTTTCAACAAATTCTGTGGGGACAGACAATTTAGATGCTGCCAATCTAAAGGCTTCCTGTGCTGTTTGCAAAGGCACACCTTCGATCTCAAACATCATGCGACCTGGTTGAACCAAAGCCACCCAATACTCTACATTTCCCTTACCGCTACCTTGACGCACTTCCAAAGGTTTTTGTGTAATAGGCTTATCTGGAAAAATTCGAATCCAAACTTTACCGCCTCTTTTGATAAAACGGCTAATGGACCGACGAGCAGATTCAATTTGCCTCGCAGTAATGCGACCATGAGCCTGAGCTCTTAGACCAAACTCCCCAAAGGAGACTTTGTTACCACGGGTTGCAACACCTCGGTTTCTACCTTTGTGAGTTTTTCTAAATTTTGTTCTTTTGGGTTGTAACATAATAACACCTTAAGCCAATTAAGCAGCTTCATTAGATGGAGAGTTTTCTGGTTTTACCAAAACTTCTCCCTTAAATATCCAAACCTTAACGCCAATGATACCATAGGTAGTCTTTGCAATCGCTGTTGCGTAATCAATATCTGCCCTAAAAGTATGCAAAGGTACTCGGCCTTCTCTGTAAGATTCACTACGTGCAATTTCAGCACCACCCAAGCGCCCAGATACAGTTACTTTAATACCTTTGGCACCTGCTCTGAAAGCAGAGCTCATCGCTCTTTTCATCGCACGACGAAACATAATTCGTTTTTCAAGCTGCTGAGCAATATTTTTAGCTACCAAAAGCGCATCAATTTCTGGTTTACGCACTTCTTGGATATTGATTTGGACAGGAGCCCCCATCACGGTACTAATATCCGAACGTAATCTTTCGATGTCCTCACCTTTCTTGCCGATGACCAAACCAGGCTTTGCGGTTTTAATACTAATTCGAACGTTTTTACCCGTTCTTTCAATGGTTACACCGCTGACACCGGCTGCTTCTGGCAAACGACGTTCCAGATATTGGCGTGCTTTTAAATCACCCTCTAGAATATCCGCAAAAGCATGACCGCTTTCTGGATACCAACAGGCCTGATATTCACTTGTAATACCTAAACGCACACCGCGTGGATTAACTTTTTGTCCCATAGGTTATACTCACTCTACTCTATCATCAAGAAACACAGTAATATGGCAATTTTGTCGTTCAATACGATTGCCCCTACCCTTGGCTCTAGCTGCAAAACGTTTCAGTTTTGGAGCTTCATCTACAAATATTTTTGCGATTTTCAGGGTATCAATATCCCAGCCAAAATTGTGTTCGGCATTGGCGACGGCAGATTTCAATACTTTCGCGACCATTTCTGCCGCTTTTTTAGTACTGAAGGTCAAAATATCTTGAGCCTTCGCCACGGACATTCCTCTGATTTGATCCACAACCAATCTGGCTTTTTGAGCCGAAATTCTTGCATATCTGCATTGAGCTTTAACTAACATTACAAACTCTCCTCAATTAAGCCGCTTTCTTCACAGCTCGATCCCCAGAATGCCCTTTGAAGGTTCTGGTGGGAACAAACTCACCCAAACGATGCCCAACCATATTTTCTGTAACCAAAATGGGAACATGTTGTTTGCCATTGTGCACTGCAATGGTTAAACCAACCATTTCAGGCAAAATCATAGAAGGACGAGACCAAGTCTTAATCGGCTTTTTATCGCGGACTGTATTTGCCTTCCTCACTTTCTTCAATAACTTGGCATCCACAAAGGGACCTTTACGTAATGAACGAGCCATGCTACATCACCTACCTATCTAAATTAATTACTTAGTCTTATTTCTGCGGCGTATAATAAACTTATCAGTTCGTTTATTATTACGAGTCTTCGTACCTTCTGGTAAGCCCCAAGGCGTACAAGGAGGACGGCCACCGGAAGTTCTACCTTCACCACCACCCAATGGATGATCCACCGGATTCATGGCCACACCACGAACACGGGGTCTCTTATTTCTCCAACGAGAGGCTCCAGCTTTACCCAATTTTCTTAAATTGTGTTCTGTATTGCCCACTTCACCGATCACAGCACGACAATCAGCCAAGACCTTACGCATTTCGCCTGATTTCAAGCGTATGGTAGCATAAACACCTTCTTTTGCAATCAGTTGAACGGAACAACCAGCACTTCTAGCCAATTGAGCGCCTTTTCCAGGTTGCATTTCAACACAATGCACCGTTGTACCCACAGGAATATTACGAATGGGCAAGGCATTGCCTGTTGCAATTGGTGCATCTTCACCAGACACCACTGTATCACCAGCTTTCAAATGACGAGGCGCAACAATATAGCGACGCTCACCATCTTTATACAAGATCAAAGCAATATGAGAAGAACGGTTTGGATCATATTCAATACTTTCGACCACTCCAGAAATAGCATCTTTTTGCCTTTTCCAATCGATCAAACGGTACTGTCTTTTATGACCACCACCACGTTGCCAAGAAGTAATTCTACCATAGCAATTGCGGCCCGTTGATTTCTTTTTAGATACCAAAAGTGATGCGCAAGGTTCACCCTTGTGCAAATCTGGCGTGACCACCTTGACAACAAATCGTCGGCCTGGTGATGTTGGTTTTGTTTTAACGATAGACATAAAACACCTAACCTATTGAAAACTTTCAAAATTAATTTCTTGGTCCAAAGCAATGCTAACGTAGGCTTTTTTATGAGCGCTGCGCTGTCCTGGCACTTGCTTAAAGGATTTGCTCTTGCCTTTGATTCGGCAGGTTCTGACATCCAATACCTTCACAGAAAAAAGCTTCTGAACCGCTTCTTTAATTTCCTGCTTGTTTGAATCCAAAGCGACTTTGAAAACAAACTGCTTGAATTTATCAGAAACTCGAACGGCCTTTTCAGTGATGTGCTGATTGATCAGAACTTCATATAATCTTTTAGCGTTCATTGGCCTAACACCTCTTCTAATTTACGCAAAGCATCTACCGTGATGATGACTTTTTCATACTTCACCAAGCTAACGGGATCCACATGCACAGCCTCACAAACATCTACATTAGGCACATTACGAGCGGACAAATACAAATTCATGTCCCATTCTTTCGTAACGATCAAAGCTTCTTTCAAGCCCAAACTATTTAATTGAGATAAAAGTTCTTTTGTTTTTGGACGTTCAACACTGATCTGATCCAAAACCACCAAACGCTCCTGACGAACCAATTCAGACAGAATAGACTGCATGGCGCCACGGTACATTTTTTTGTTTACTTTTTGTGAATGATCTTGTGGTTTGGCTGCAAAAATTCGACCACCGGTTCTCCACAATGGGCTTCGTATAGAACCCGCTCTGGCTCTACCTGTGCCTTTTTGGCGCCAAGGTTTAATCCCACCACCTCTGACTTCGGCTCTTGTTTTCTGAGCTCTAGTACCAGAACGGCCACCAGCCAAATAGGCGGTTACCACTTGGTGAACCAAGGCTTCATTGAAATCACGACCAAACATAGTGGCAGAGACTTCGATATCTTTTGCTGGCGCATTGTCGCCAGATATTGCTACTGCTAATTTCATTGTCGATCCTCCTTAAGCCGCGCCCTGTTCTTTTTTGGTCTTGGCCTTCACTGCGGGACGAATCATTAAATTACCACCCGGAGCACCTGGTATAGCGCCTTTGATCAGCACCAAATTACGTTCGGGGTCGACTTTAACAACCTCTAAATTTTGTATGGTATTGGTATCGCAACCCAAATGGCCTGACATCTTTTTGCCTTTGAATACACGACCCGGTGTCTGGTTTTGACCAATCGATCCAGGAACACGGTGAGACAAAGAATTACCATGTGAATTTCTTTGGCCACTGAAGTTCCAACGCTTAATTGTTCCTGCAAAACCACGACCCTTCGTAATGCCTGTGACATCTACTTTCTGACCGGCAGAAAATACGCTCACGGTAATTTCTTGAGCCAACTGAATTTCACCCAACTCTTGCTCAGTCAATCTGAATTCCCACAAACCAGAGCCTGGTTCAACACCTGCTTTGGCATAATGGCCTGCAACAGGTTTTTTAAGCTTAGACAAATTCGCCTTGCCAGTAGTCACCTGAACTGCTGAATAACCATCTGTATTTGGCGATTTTAACTGCACAACACGATTGGGTATTACTTCAACCACGGTAACAGGAATGGATTCACCATTCTCTGTAAACACCCGGGTCATGCCGCATTTGCGACCCACTAACCCTAACGTCATCTTAAACCCCTTGAAATTTCTTCTTATCTAACTAGTTTCTAATTAGTTCAATGCTATTTGAACATCCACACCAGCAGCCAAATCTAGCTTCATCAAAGCATCTACTGTTTTTTCAGTAGGTTCTACGATCATCACTAAGCGCTTGTGTGTTCTCATTTCATATTGATCCCTGGCATGCTTATCCACATGCGGAGAGATTAACACCGTGAATCTTTCGATGTTGGTGGGGAGGGGAACTGGCCCCCTCACCTGTGCACCGGTTCTTTTGGCTGTTTCAACAATTTCCCTTGCGGATTTGTCGATCAGCTTGTGATCAAAAGATTTCAAACGGATTCTGATGGTTTGATTACTCGACACAGCCATGAAATTACTCCAGTATCTTCGTCACTACGCCGGCGCCTACGGTTCTACCGCCTTCACGAATCGCGAAGCGTACACCTTCTTCCATAGCAATAGGACAAATTAAGTTGATGAACATCTTAGTATTATCACCAGGCATCACCATTTCCACACCTTCTTGTAACTGAACTTCACCAGTTACATCAGTTGTTCTGAAGTAAAATTGTGGTCTGTAGCCTTTGAAGAATGGGGTATGTCGACCACCTTCTTCTTTGGACAGCACATAAACTTCGGCTTCGAATTTGGTATGTGGTTTTACAGTACCGGGCTTAGATAAAACTTGTCCGCGTTCTACTTCTTCACGTTTGGTACCACGTAAGAGTACACCGACGTTCTCCCCTGCTTGACCTTCATCTAGCAATTTACGGAACATTTCAACACCTGTACAGGTGGTTTTAGAAGTGGGGTGAATACCCACAATTTCAACTTCTTCACCTGATTTGACACGACCACGTTCAATACGGCCAGTCACCACAGTTCCACGACCAGAAATAGAGAATACATCTTCAATTGGCATCAAGAAAGGTTGATCCACTGGACGCTCAGGAACAGGAATGTAACTGTCCATGGCTTCTAATAATTTAACCACAGCACCAGCACCGATGTCGCTTTCATCGCCTTGAGCTGCTTTCAAAGCAGAACCCTTAACGAAAGGAACATCATCACCTGGGAAACCGTATTGAGTTAACAAATCACGTACTTCCATTTCAACCAGGTCGATCAATTCAGCATCGTCTACCATGTCTACTTTGTTTAAGAACACAACCATGTAAGGCACGCCAACCTGACGAGCCAACAAGATGTGCTCACGGGTTTGTGGCATGGGGCCATCCGCTGCAGAAACAACAAGAATAGCGCCGTCCATTTGAGCAGCACCAGTAATCATGTTCTTTACATAGTCAGCGTGACCAGGGCAGTCCACATGGGCATAGTGTCTTTTATCAGACTGGTACTCAATATGTGCCGTCGCAATCGTAATACCACGTGCTTTTTCTTCTGGAGCCGCGTCGATTTGATCGTAAGCTTTAGCCTCACCACCAAATTTCTTAGCCGCCACCTGGCTGATTGCTGAACTTAGGGTTGTTTTACCATGGTCAACGTGCCCAATGGTACCCACGTTTACATGCGGTTTACTACGTACATATGCTTGTCTTGCCATTATGAACCACCTCTTTTGTTTACTTTAAAAAGTTTCATCTAAAATTTATTTACCACTTGTTCTGCTTTTCACAATTTCTTCAGCAATGTTATTAGGCGTTTCTGCATAACGAGAAAACTCCATGGTAAACACTGCACGACCTTGCGTTGCAGAACGTAAATCAGTTGCATAACCAAACATTTCAGCCAGAGGAACTTCTGAACTAATTTGTTTAGCACCCTGAACATCTTGCATGCCCAAAATCACACCACGACGTCGGTTCAAATCACCAACAACATCGCCCATGTAATCTTCAGGCGTGATCACTTCGACTTTCATGATAGGCTCTAACAAAGCAGGGCTTGCTTTCAAAGCGCCCGCCTTAAAGGCCATCGAACCGGCTGTTTTAAAGGCTATTTCACTGGAGTCAACCTCGTGGAAAGAACCATCAAACAAAGTTACTTTTACATCTAATACAGGGTAACCCGCCATCACACCATTTTTGGTTTGTTCTGAAATACCTTTTTCAACCGCAGGAATGTATTCCTTAGGAATAGCACCACCCACAATGGCATTTTCAAACACAAAACCAGCACCTGGCTCTGCAGGCTCAATTTTAATCCACACATGACCATACTGACCACGACCACCGGTTTGTTTAACAAACTTACCTTCTTGTTCCACTTTTTTACGAATGGTTTCACGGTAAGCAACCTGTGGTTTACCGATATTAGCTTCTACTTTAAATTCGCGCTTCATACGGTCTACAATAATTTCCAAGTGCAACTCGCCCATACCAGAAATAATGGTTTGGCCAGATTCTTCATCCGTGTGCACTCTAAAAGAAGGATCTTCTTGCGCCAATTTACCCAAAGCAATACTCATTTTCTCTTGATCTGCCTTGGTTTTTGGCTCAACAGCCACAGAAATCACAGGTTCTGGGAATTCCATGCGCTCTAAAATAATTTCATGATCTTCATTACTTAAGGTATCACCCGTTGTGGTATACTTTAAACCTACTAAAGCTGCAATATCACCCGCAAAGACTTCTTTGATTTCTTCACGTTGGTTGGCATGCATTTGAACCATTCGACCCACTCTTTCACGCTTGTCTTTTACAGTATTCTGTAAGAAATCGCCGGCCTTCAAGACACCTGAATAAACACGAACATAAGTCAAGGTTCCAACAAAAGGGTCTGTCGCAATCTTAAACGCTAAGGCAGAAAAAGGCTCGGTATCTGATGCTTTTCTTTCAGCCTCAGAACCATCCATATTCACACCCTTAACAGGTGGAACTTCTGCCGGCGCAGGCAAATATTCAATCACGCCATCCAATAAAGCTTGTACGCCCTTGTTTTTAAAGGCGCTACCGCAAACCACAGGAACGATTTCATTTTTAATGGTTCTGGCTCTTAAGCCTTTTTTAATCTGTTCTATGCTTAATTCACCGGTTTCTAAATACTGGTTCATGTATTCTTCAGTGGCTTCAGCAGCAGCTTCCAACATTTTTTCACGCCATTCTTCACAAACAGACTGCAAATTAGATGGAATATCTTTCAAATCAAAGCGCATGCCTTGGGTACTATCGTCCCAATAAACAGCCTTCATGGTGATCAAATCAACCACACCTTCAAAATTTTCTTCAGCGCCAATCGGAATTTGAATAGGAACAGGATTCCCAGACAATCTGTCTTGAATTTGGCCGACAACACGCAAGAAATTCGCACCCGCACGATCCATTTTGTTTACAAAAGCAATGCGTGGCACTTCATAGCGATTCATCTGGCGCCATACAGTTTCGGACTGAGGTTGCACCCCTCCCACTGCACAGAACACAGCACAAGCACCGTCCAAAACTTTCAAGGAACGCTCTACCTCAATGGTAAAGTCTACGTGCCCAGGGGTGTCAATAATATTAATACGATGTTTATCGAATTGCTGGGCCATACCAGACCAATAGCAAACCGTAGCAGCAGAGGTAATGGTAATTCCACGCTCTTGTTCTTGCACCATCCAGTCCATGGTTGCAGCACCATCATGTACCTCACCAATTTTGTGCGATACACCGGTATAGAATAAAATTCTTTCAGTGGTGGTGGTCTTACCCGCATCAATATGCGCCGCAATACCTATGTTCCTGTAATGACTTAATGGTGTCGTTCTTGCCACGTTATAACCTCAAAAATTCCTAATCTTACCAACGATAATGTGAGAATGCTTTATTGGCTTCTGCCATACGATGCACGTCTTCACGCTTTTTAATAGCGCCGCCCTTGCCTTTACCGCCAGATTCATCATCTGCAGCATCGAGCAATTCGCCTACCAAACGCATGATCATGCCTTTTTCGCCACGCTTACGAGAGAATTCAACGATCCAGCGCATGGCCAAAGCAACCGCACGAGCAGGGCTTACCTCAATAGGCACCTGATAAGTAGCACCACCCACACGTCTGGATTTTACTTCTACCAAGGGCTTAACGTTTTCAATGGCTCTTTCAAAAATAGAAATACCGGATTTTCCAGTTTTTTGTTCAACGATATCTAAAGCATTGTAAACAATACGTTCTGCCAGTGATTTTTTACCTTCTTTCACGATGTGATTGATGAATTTGGCCAACACAGTACTTCCAAAAATGGGATCTGGTTGAATTTCACGTTTTGCTATTTCTCTTCTTCTTGGCATGATGCCCTCTTTACTTAAAAATAACTAGTTTTTATTACTTCTTGCCGCCCTTGGCTGCTGCCTGAGGTCCTGCATTTTTCTTGGCGCCGTACTTGGAACGACCCTTCTTACGATCTTTCACGCCAGCGGTATCCAAGCTTCCTCGAACCACTTTATAACGCACACCTGGCAAGTCTTTTACACGACCGCCACGAATTAAGACCACGGAGTGTTCTTGAAGATTATGGCCTTCACCACCAATGTAAGCGATGACTTCATAACCATTGGTTAAACGTACACGACAAACCTTACGCAAAGCAGAGTTTGGCTTCTTAGGCGTACTCACGTACACCCGCATGCAAACGCCACGCTTTTGCGGACAAGCTTGTAAGGCTGGAGCCTTTGTTCTAGAAACAGGACTCTGACGCCCTTTTCGTATTAGCTGATTTACTGTTGCCATATTTCACCAATTTGTACAAACAAAAAAACTAAAACTGCCCTCAATTTGCTATACACACACGTATAAACGCAGAACATATACTAGCAAAAGAAGCAGTATTGTATACACGCAGCTAAAGATTGTCAAGCACCCAAAAACCTTATTTAATTAAGCATTAAAATAAAAGCTTTTCAGCACTCAACAGTCTTGCAACTGCAACATAGGGCTACCCCAAAGTGTCTATGTAGCCCGTTATCCTTGGAAAATTTTAAGGTGAATCCTAACATAAGTTTTGGGCCTATGCAAACTTTATTTTTTACTTAAAGCCTAAAAATTTAAACAATTAAAATAAATTACGCGTACATACATCAAAACTAATCTTTTGTAGTTGCAAAAATTGTGCTAGTGTATCTCCTGCTTATTTTGTTTTTTATGGTTTGAATTTGAAGGAAATTGCAATGGATATTGAAAAAGACGAAGTTATATCCACGGTGGATACCCGAAGAATCATTACAGTGGATGCTGGGGCGGAAATCCGAACGGTAGAATACTGCATGATGCCCTATGGCAGCATCCAGGCCTTTGACAATGTCGTGCCCATTACAGCAGCCAATACCATTAATGCGGATTATGATCATTTCATCAACGATCAAGCCACCTGCACCCAGGATAGCATCGTCTCTTGTTCCCAAAACCACCCAGGCGCTGTTGGAGGGGTAAAATCTGGTACCTTAGCTGGCCCCTGCAAATTCCTCACCGGCAAGAAAAACTTTCGGTTGAAGGGCTCCTCAGTGCTCTTAGACGGCGATTTGGTCGTCACCAACAATGGTAATAGCGAAGTGGGATCCGTCGTTCACCCTGGCCGCTATAGGCCTATTAAAGGCAGTCAAATCGAATACGCGCCACTAAAGCCCGATCCCGAATTTGAATACATCGAAGTCGGCACCCACCAGCTTCATCTCAAGATTTTATACCCCAATGGCAAGCCAGTTTTGTTAAATACTTGTATTGTTGAATTGGAAAGCCGCGGCCTTATGTCAAACCATCGTGTGACTGGAACAAAGCTTGTGAATGGCGAAGGCAAAATTTTTCTCACTAAAACAGAATTTTATGAATCTGATTTGGTTTTTGATCGAGCAGAATCTATTTGCTATGTATCTAAAGACAAAAAAATAGGCTACCCCACGCATCGCCAAATATTCAATATTTCAAAATTAGAGCGTCGTAGCCCAACCGAAGCCTTTGTCGAAATCCGTATTTTACCAGATGCCATGATGAAGGACTTTTCTCATGGCAAAAAATTAAATGTTCATGATGCTTTTAAAAAATTCACTGCCACAAGCTTATTCGCTTTGGCAGAGAATAATAGTTTAGAGGAAATCAACTTACAGGATTCATTTGAAAGAGATACCTTGAAAACAGTTTCTCCTGAAGTCGGAAAAGCCCTGTCTAAAAATGAAAGCTTAAAAGTGGTGGATATTTCAGGCCAATATTTGGATCGTTCTATTATGATCGCTCTGGCAACCATGAAAAATTTAAGATCCCTAAATTTAAATAGTACTGGGGCGGGGGATTTAGTGGCCTTGGCCTGTTTCGAAAATAAAAATTTAAGGCATTTGTTTCTTTCATGTAATGCCATTGAAGGCAGAACTTTGCATGAATTACAGGAACATAAAAATCTCGAGGAATTATGGCTGGGCTCCAATCAGATTGGCCAGCATAATCTAGATTCTTTGGCTGAAAATACTTCCATTAAATCACTTCATTTAAGTAGTAATTCAATTGATCCCGAAGGAGCCAAAGCCTTAGCCAAAATGGAAAATCTAGAAGAACTATGGATTGAAAAAAACCCCATTGGCGATGAAGGCAGGGGGGCTTTAACGGAGCGCTGGCTGGGGCTAAGCCCGTATAAGCAATTAAAACGCTGCGATTTTGATGCGGAGGAGGAAAGCTAAGCCGCTTTTATGGGATCCACAATAATTTTAGAGCTTTTCTTTTTTGTAAGGTAAATATCGTAATCGCGTTGTAATTCTGTTACTGTTAATTCGGCACCACTAATCAAAAGCTCATGAATGATTGCTCCTGGATGTTGTGGGTTGTGCATTACCATAATGTGATTCCAGTTTTTAATCATTCTACCGAAATCCCCCCAACAAAAAAATGATGAACAGGCCTATAATATCTACCAACCAAGAAAATGTTCTTCCATCTCCTCCTGATAATAAGCCTATCAACATAAAAAAACCTATAACCGGCAATAGAAGAAGCAATACAATAAATCCGACTGTTTTAAGTAAAACATAAAAGCATTTAATGATTTCAGAAAAGCTTAACACTTTTGCTTTATTTTCTTCAATAAAATTCATAATTTTTTTATCCTTGTATTAAATAAACAAAACACAGCACTTTGATTCGGCGCAAGGGAATTAATCTTCCATAAAATCAGCTAATAATAATTGTACATTAATTCCGTAAAACACCATATCAAACACATAAATAATATACTTACAAAAGCCATTACTGTCTTTGTATCTCCTTTTAATAAATAGACTAGGAGAATCAAACCCCCTGTAAGCAGAAATAATATTATTAATAAAACAATAAATCTAAAAATTACAAATAATACACAGAAGGTTTTAGAAGATTAAATTTATTTTTTCTAGGCGTTGTTGCATAAATTAAATTATACCATTAAGGCGGTGTAGGGGTTACGGAC
>JBJSZW010000206.1:0-5699 GCA_046090565.1 Gammaproteobacteria bacterium | reverse complement strand
CCCAAGCACCGATTGCACCCGCATAATTATTGTGACCGACCTTCAAGAGCAAATCTTTAGGATCATAAGTACAAAGCGCCAATAGGCTGAATAGCGCAAAACCTAAGGCGCAGAGCATCGAAGCCTCCTGAAAACGATGCCTCCAAAAAGAAGTCCACCTATTGAGTGTTTTGTTTTTTTTGCTGATTTTGCTATTCCTAGAATTTTTTAAATCTTTTGGCATATAATGAGAATTCCAATCAATGGGCTGTCTAAGTGCTGTCTAAATATAAACCCACTTTAACATAATTAGAGGAATGTTGTTGATATGTCAAACCCCCAAATTGCAAAATTGATCATTTTGGGTTCAGGCCCTGCCGGCTATACAGCCGCAGTGTATGCTGCCCGCGCGAACTTAAATCCTATGCTGATTACAGGCATGGAAAAAGGTGGACAACTCATGACCACCACGGAAGTGGATAACTGGCCTGGGGACGTTGAAGGCTTACTCGGCCCAGCCCTCATGGAACGCATGGAAAAACATGCACAACGCTTTGGAACAGAACAAATTTTTGATGAAATTATATCCGTTGATCTTCAACAGAGACCTTTTAAATTGCAAGGCAGTTCTGGAAACGCCTATACCTGTGAATCTCTGATTATTGCCACGGGGGCTAGCGCTAAATATTTGGGTCTTCCTTCGGAAACAAGGTTTAAAAATCGGGGAGTTTCCGCTTGTGCAACTTGTGACGGCTTTTTTTACAAAAACAAAGCCGTGGCTGTGATTGGTGGTGGCAATACTGCTGTAGAAGAGGCCCTGTATCTTTCTAATTTAGCCAGCCATGTAACTGTGGTACATCGCAGAGATAAATTCAAAGCTGAAAAAATATTAATTAACAAACTACTCAAAAAAGAAATCGAAGGCAAAGTCAGTATTGCTTGGTTTTCTGAACTCGATGAAATCATTGGTAATGATGAAGAGGGGGTAACGGGGATTCGATTATTGAATAATCAAACTCAAACCAAAACCAGCCTTGTGCTGAGCGGTGTTTTTATTGCCATTGGCCATTCTCCCAACACCAAGCTTTTTGAGGGCCAGCTCGAAATGAAAAACGGATATATAATAACTAAAAGTGGACTCAATGCTCAAGCAACGGCAACGAGTATTCCCGGTGTTTTTGCTGCTGGCGATGTGGCTGATCACGTCTACAGGCAGGCTATTACTTCTGCAGGTACAGGTTGTATGGCAGCCTTGGATGCAGAAAAATTTTTAGAGGCAAAAGGATAAAAGATTTTGAATCAATCCCTTAAATTCGGCGCCCTTGAATGGATAGACGTTTCTAATCCAAGCCCTGAGGATTTTAAAATGATGACCGATCGTTTTGATTTTCCAGAATCTCTGATCGAACATTGCCTCGATCCCCATCATCTGCCCCACTATGAAAGTTATGAAGACTATACTTTCATAGTACTCAGAAATTATGATATTTTTTCAGAGATAAAAGCCAGCACCGTACGCGAATTAACCCGTAAAGTTGCAATTTTTATAAAAGAAAATTTAATCATTACGGTACACCGGCACAAGCAATTGTATTTAGAGCATTTTCATCAGCGGATTCTTGAAAATAAAGTGGATTCTAAACCCTTATTTTTAAAGTTTCTGATCCAATCTGTACTTTCTTCTTTTGAAGAACCTATCCAAGTTTTACATGACAAACTCGAAATTATTGAAGAATCAATTTTCAATCAACAGGGAATCGATCCAGGCTTTCTTCAACAAAAATTCCTCACCAAACGAAAAGCCGACGTTTTTGCAAAAATGCTCATGCTTTCTCACGATATTTTGGCGCGAATCAAACCTCTGTTTAAAAACGCCATCCATCTTTGGGAAGATCTAGAAGCCTACACCAAACATTTGCATGTTTATGCAGAAGATCTCTCTAAGCACAGCACTTCTTCCATCGAATTACAAATATCCCTGTCTACCCACAACACAAATCAAGTGATGAAAACTTTGACTATTTTTTCAGTATTCTTCATGCCACTGACTTATATTGTTGGCATTTATGGCATGAATTTTCAGTTCATGCCAGAATTATCCTGGCCCTACGGATACTTTGTTTGCATGGGTATACAAGCTGTTATTTGTTTGCTGCTTTGGCGATTTTTTGGAAAAAAGCACTGGATCCATCAAAAAAATGGATAATAATTTAGAGATTCAAATGCAAAAAGCTCTGGAGGCTTTGCAGAAAGAATAAGAACGCAAAAAAAAAGAAGCCTCAGAGAAAGAGAAGGAAAAAGCAGAACATGAGCGTCTCTTAATTTTCTTCAATGCCGCATCTACGCCCCAAAATACCCCTCCCCTGGATCCCATGGCACGCAGTATGCTGGATTTTTTTGAAACCCAATCTAAAGAATTAGCTGCTTTTCTTGCTACGAATACTTATAACAATACTTCTAATAAATTTTGAATGATAGTCTCTCGACTCAAATTGGGGTATTCGCTTAAATCCGTCCAGGGTTGGTCTATTTCTAAATTATTTTTCCCTACATTCAGGCCAATGCCCAAGACCACATAATTACGACGGGTTTCAATCAAAATTCCTGCTAATTTTTTCTGGTTCAAATACACATCATTCGGCCATTTAAGACTTAGGCCTTGAACACCCAAACCTTCTAAAACATTAATAATTTTTTCGCCAATTTCTAGGCTTAAATCCGGAATTTGAGTGGCTTCAAGCCTGCTTTGTTCTGATTTTAAAAAATAGCTTATTGAAAGATAAATATTAAGGCCGGGCGGTGACTGCCAAAGACGCCCCAATCGCCCCCGTCCAGCCGTTTGTTGATCGGCCAGACACAGCGCATACCCCTTAAAATGACCTTGGGCAGCTTCAGCCTCTAAACTTGCTTTTTGATCCAATAAAAATTGATTGGTCGAATCAATACAATCAAATTCCCAAACAAACCCTATTTTGGCCTGAAGGCTTGGGTTTAAGTTAAGCATCGCGTGTTATTATTATGACTCTGTTTTAAGACGCATGTGTGGAAATAAGATCACATCTCGAATAGATGGAGAATCTGTCAACAACATTACCAAACGATCAATACCAATCCCCTCCCCTGCTGTAGGTGCTAAACCATGCTCTAAGGCAGTGATATAATCTGCATCAAAATGCATGGCCTCTTCATCACCAGCATCTTTGGCCTCGACTTGTTTTTTGAAGCGTTCTGCCTGATCTTCAGGATCATTCAACTCAGAGAATAAGTTGGCAATTTCACGCCCCATGACAAACAATTCAGCCCGATCGGTGATCTTTGGATTTGTTTCATTGCAACGTGCCAAAGGCGATACTTCAATAGGGTATTCCGTAATGAAAGTTGGCTGAATAATCTTGGCTTCTACCGTTTGTTCAAACAGTTCAAACTGCAGTTTACCCAAAGATGCATTTTTAATGACAGCCGGATCAGCCCCTACTGCTTTCAAATGCTGGCTTAAAAAGGCTTCATCTCGCACTTGTTCTAAGGTTAAATCCGGATTATAGGCCAACAAAGACTCTTCAATACTGTACACATCAAAAGGCTTGTTAAAATCAATCACCTGCCCCTGATAAGTAATCTGAGCTCTTCCCAAAACAGCCTCTACCAATTCACGCAATAAAACCTCTGTCAGCTTCATTAAATCTTTGTAATCGGCATAGGCCTCATAGAATTCCAGCATGGTGAATTCTGGGTTATGACGGGTCGATAAACCCTCGTTTCTAAAATTGCGGTTGATTTCAAAAACTTTTTCAAAACCACCGACTACCAGGCGTTTTAAATACAACTCAGGCGCAACACGCAAATACAAATCCATGTCCAGGGTGTTGTGATGCGTAATAAAGGGTCTGGCACTGGCGCCCCCTGGAATCACATGCATCATGGGGGTTTCAACTTCTAAATAGCCACGATTGCTTAAAAAATTTCGGATAAACTGCACCACTTGGGATCGAATCTTGAAAGTTTTTTGAGTGTCTTCACTCATGATCAAATCTAAGTATCTTTGTCTGTAACAAGCTTCTTTGTCTTGCAGGCCATGCCATTTGTCTGGCAAAGGCCGTAAGGCCTTGGTCAGCAAGGCTAGGCTTTCAACTTTTACAGAAAGCTCCGCTGTTTTGGTTTTAAACAAACTACCTTGGACGCCGATGATATCGCCAAAATCTAAGTCTTTAAAAGCCTCATAGCCTGCCTCTCCCAAAGTTTCTTGCTTCACATAAAGCTGGATACGACCAGACATGTCCTGAATTTGTACAAAACTCGCCTTCCCCATTAAACGCCTAGCCATGATACGGCCAGCGATTTGTACCGAAATTGTTCGAGATTCCAGGGCTTCATTATCCAAAACCCCATAAGTATCGTGTAAATCTCGAGCTAAATCTTTGCGTTTGAAATCATTGGGAAAAGCCTTTGCGCCCTGTTCTTTTCGAACGACATCTAATTTTGCTTTTCTAATTTGGGTTTGATCCTGCGTTTGATCTTGGATTTGATTAAGCTTTTCTTCTGTGGTGATCATAGATAATTCATGCCTATATATTTGTGCTATTGGTACTAATATTGTGTTTCAAACTGGACTCTAAAAAGGGATCCAAATCCCCATCTAGAACCGCCTGGGTATTACTGCTTTCATGCCCTGTTCTTAAATCTTTGATACGGGATTGATCTAAAACATACGATCGAATTTGAGATCCCCAGGTAATGTCTGTTTTGTTGTCTTCCAGGGATTGTTTTTCTGCAAATTTTTTATTCAATTCTAAATCATAAAGTTTGGCGCGCAGTTGCTTCATGCATTGCGCTTTGTTTTTATGTTGAGAACGATCGCTCTGGCTTTGAACCACCAAGCCTGTTGGAATATGGGTGATTCTCACCGCTGAATCTGTACGGTTTACGTGCTGCCCACCTGCACCACTGGCACGATAAGTATCGATGCGTAAATCGGCAGGGTTCATATCGACTTCAATGGCGTCGTCTATTTCTGGATACACAAAAACAGAGGCAAAAGAGGTATGACGCTTGTTGTTAGAATCAAAGGGCGATTTTCGAACCAGGCGATGAACGCCAGTCTCTGTTTTCAACCAACCATAGGCATAAGCACCTTCAAAGCGCAGGGTTGCACCCTTGATGCCTGCGACTTCCCCCTCTGAGACATCCACCAATTCAACCTTAAAATCCCGGCCTTCACCCCAGCGGGTATACATGCGCAATAACATTTCAGCCCAATCCTGTGCTTCAGTTCCTCCTGAGCCGGATTGAATGTCTAAATAAGCTGCGTTTTCGTCACTGGGATCGGAAAACATGCGTTTGAATTCTAGGTTATAGATGGCCTGTTCTAAAGGCTTCAGATCGTTTTGAATAACCTCTAGGGTTTCAATATCCTGCTCTTCTTCTGCCATTAAGCGCAGAGCTTCGGCAGTATCCAAACCCTGAGTCAAATCATCTAAACCCTGAACAACCGATTCTAAACCAGCCTTCTCTTTGCTTAGGGCCTGTGCCAAATCGGGCTTTTCCCATATTTTAGGGTTCTGTAGCTCCCTAAGAACCTCTTCTAATCGCTCTGATTTTGAAGTATAGTCAAAGATACCCCCGAAGCGCCAGCACACGGGATTTGAGATCCTTCAATGCTTGAGCAATGGCATTAAATACCAGGTCGGGGCTTAAGGCTAGGGCAGCCTGGTTGGTCGAAGAAA
>JBJSZW010000205.1:0-5193 GCA_046090565.1 Gammaproteobacteria bacterium | reverse complement strand
CTATCCGCAAGGTTGGCAGTGGCGACGAAGCAGAAATATCTGGGAGTAATCTCAGAAGCTCGGCACTTTAGTGCCGCAGTAAGTGTTCAGATTTTCACCAGGCAAATATTGACTTAAAAAGTCATATATTTTTGTCTATGTCTTATAATTTTTTCAACACTTGTTCTGCTATTTCCAATACATGCCCTATTAGAGCTTCATCATGTGGGCTTGATACAAAGCCCGCTTCAAAAGCCGAAGGTGCAAAATAAACCCCTCGTTCCAACATGCCATGAAAGAACTTTTTAAACACTGGGATATTGATTTCATTGGTTTGATTGGCATAAGCAGCTTCAGTTAAGAAAAAGATCCCAAACATCCCCCCTATGTACAGGCCCTTAAAAGGCAAGCCGCCTAATTGCGTCAAGCTTTCTAAACCACTGATCAACTGCGCATTGCGTTTTTCAAGTTCTGTATAAACATCCGGCGATAAATGCCTTAAGGTCACTAAACCCGCCGTCACTGCCAACTGATTCCCAGCCAGGGTCCCTGCCTGATACACAGGACCCATAGGCGCTAAATGATCCATGATTTCGGCCCTACCTCCAAAAGCAGCCAAGGGCAAACCTCCACCTATCACTTTCCCCAAACAAGTCAAATCTGGCCGAATGCCATAAAAACCTTGGGCCCCCTCGTAGGCCACCCTAAAGCCTGTCATCACTTCATCAAAAATTAAAACGCTCTGATATTCATCACAAAGTTTTCTTAAACTTTCTAAAAAACCAGGCACTGGTAACACCAAATTCATATTGCCTGCGATAGGCTCTAAAATCACAGCAGCCAAACGCTCACCGTATTGCCTAAACACCGTTTCTAGGGCTTCTAGATCATTAAAATTAATCGTTAAAGTATGGCTGGCCGTGGCCTCTGGGACACCTGCACAAGCTGGAATGCCACAAGTTAAAAGCCCAGATCCCGCCTTGACCAAGAGGTGATCCGCATGCCCATGGTAATGCCCATTGAATTTTAAAATATAATCGCGCTTGGTGTAGCCACGGGCCAAACGAATCGCAGTCATGGTCGCCTCTGTCCCTGAATTAACCAAACGGATCTTTTCCAAATTGGGCATGGCTTTGGTTAACTCTAACGCAAAATCCAATTCTAATTTGGAGCTGGCCCCAAAACTAATGCCTCGCTGCACTTGTTCTGTTAGAGCCTCTGTGACTGGCTTAAAACCATGGCCAAAAATCAAAGCCCCCCAAGATTGTATGAAATCCACATAGCGCTTGCCTTCCACATCGTACAAATAAGCCCCCTGACTTCTGATCATACAAGGCGGGGTACCATCCACTTGTTTAAAAGCCCGAACGGGAGAATTCACGCCTCCAGGCATCAGGGTTTTGGCTCTTTCTAAAGATTCTAGATTGTTCAACACAGAAAAAATTCCCTCATTAAAAAATTAAATTATCAATATATTTTGATACAGTATGCCTGATCTGATAGAATTTTTATAGTTTTTAAATTTAATGAAATTTTTTAGGGGATTACGATGGCTCGTTCTGGTATTGGTTACACCGAGGTGGTTTCTGCCATTCGTGTTTTAGAATCCAAGGGCATTGCCCCTACGATTGATGCCATTCGCAATTACCTAGGCACAGGCAGTAAATCTACCATTGTTCAGCACTGTAAAACTTGGCGTTTGGAAAACCCAGACGCAACAGGCCATAATGCACTTAAACTGCCAGAACAACTCAGCCAATTTGTTCAAGACTTCTACCTACAATTAGAAACCCAAGCCAATTTTACAGCCGAAGAAGCCATTGCCAAATACCAAGAAGAAACAGAGGCTCTAAGCGCTGAACTTAAAACAAACCAAACCCAACTTACACAAAATCAAGCCGAGCTGTTCCAAGCACTAGAATCACTCAAAGAAACTCAAACCGATCTCAATCAATTCAAAATCAAAACACAAGATTTAGAAACGAAAAACACAAGCCTAAATACCCAAGTACAGGAAAAAACCACGCAAATTCAAAGCTTAGAAAAGCAATATCAGCAGGCACAAAATAACCTAGAACACTACCGCGAAGCCGTGGCAGAACAACGCCTACAAGAACGCAGCCAGTTTGAACAGGAAATCCAAAGGCTGCACCAAGAATTACAGTATTTTAAACAACAAGTACAAAATAGCTTAACAGAAAAACAAGAACTCTTAAGCGCCCTGCATTTGAACATGGCTGAAAGGCGACAGGCCGAAGAACAAACCCAACAAGCCCAGCTTGCCCTGGCCGATCTAAAAACACAATGCCAACTTCAACAAGTTCAAATAGCCCAAATGCAAGATTTGAAGCGGGAACTTAAGCAGAGCCAAGAAAAAAATACTATTTTAGAAAGCCAACTAAATGAAAAAGAAAGTGCTTACCAGGCCCTTCATCTTGCAAATCAGAATAATCTATTTAAACTAGAATCTATAAGCAGTCTTAATAAAACCACGGAAGATAAGCTTAACAGCAAGCTTATGGCTCTGGAGCAAGAAAAACTATTTTTGCTTCAAGAGTTGGCCGGCTTAAAAGCACAGCTTAGTATTAATAGCGTTAATAGCATTAACATGGAAGCCAAACACACACATGGAATTCTCGAATCTTCTTCAACAACTTCATGAACTGAGTCACTTTAAATGGCCTATTTTTATAGGCATCGTTGTTTTAGTTTTGGCTTTTGATCTGGGTGTTCTTCATAAAAAAAACCATGAAATAAAAGCAAAAGAAAGCTTGATTTTAAGCGGTTTTTATTTTAGCCTAGGTTTGTTATTTTCTGTTTTTATTGGACTCACCCAAAGTGTTCAAAGCGCCAATGAATATTTAACGGGTTTTTTTATAGAAAAAACTTTAGCTTTAGATAATTTATTCGTTATATCCCTTATTTTTCGTTATTTTGTAATTCCTAGAAAATACCAATATCGTGTATTATTTTGGGGCATTTTAGGTGTCATTGTACTTCGAGGCATTTTGATTGGCTTAGGGGCATTCATTGTCTCTAAATTCTCTTGGGTGATGTATCTTTTCTCTGTGTTTTTGATTGTTACCGGCTTTAAAATGTTCTTTCTTATTGAATCTGAACCGGATATCTCGAAAAATCCTGTTTTAAAATTACTTAATCGCTATTTTCGAGTCACTTCTCAATTACATGGTGAAAAATTCTTTGTTTGGCTCACCAAAAATCACCGAAAATACCTTTATATCACACCACTTTTTACTTGTTTATTACTTATAGAATTTGTTGACCTTATTTTTGCCGTAGACAGCGTTCCTGCAATTTTGGCCATAACGACCGATCCTTACATTGTTTACACAAGCAATATTTTTGCGATTTTAGGCCTAAGAGCACTATTTTTTGCTATAGAAGTAGTTATTGAGCGTTTTAAATATGTTAAATACGCCCTGGCTGTTATCTTGATTTTTATTGGCTCTAAAGTCTTTATTGCCGATTTCCTAGGCCTCGAAAAATTCCCGACCTGGATTTCTATGACAGTGACAATTGGTCTGATTGTTTTGGGAATTGCCTATTCTTGTTATAAGACTCGGAAAACAAAATAGGCTTCCCATTTTCATTGATTTTTATTAGAATTTGTACCCGAAGCCAATTTTAAATACAACTGAATTTTTTAAACCGACGTTTACAGTTGAAGAAGGGCTTTTGTTTTTACGGTAAATATTTTTAAACCTACCAGTTTTTTCAAAATCGAATCCAGTTCTTGCAAAAGAATGTTCATTCAGACAATATTCAAAACCCAGGTGACCCGTGGGTAAAGTTTTTGTTTTATTGAATTCAAGGACACTGGTTTTATAGGCATTACCAGCACCGGTAGCATCCTGTGTGCCATAACCCCTAATCATTTTTAATTTTGAATAAGCAAATGATAAACCCAATACAAAATCTAAGTTGTCACTGGCTGGTAAATATAACTGCGCCTTAGCTAATATTTTTTGATAGTTCGTTGTGCTATCATAACCTTGTCGGGCCGCTGTATTGCTAATGGATCGCCCATCCAAATCTATTTCAGTGCCTCCAAAAATACTGTTTGACTCATGGTTATTGTATTCGTATCCCAATGCCAATCCAAAGTATTGATTCACTCTAAGGCCTAGTTCCAAAGCATTATTACCAAATTCCTTGGGAAAAAATTTCTTTGCATGCAAATAAGCAGGCATGTGTCTATAGCCATAATCATAGCCTAAATACACCCCTGGTTGGGTACCCGCAAATGCTAGTCCACAACCACTCAACCCGATAACAATGCCATTTTTTATAATTTTTAAGCTTATAGAGCTCATAACAATAGATTCCTTATCAAAAAATGAATATCTAAAAAAATTGTAGACATGGCATTCAATAATTGAAACAGGCATCCATTGTTATTTTTTTATAGGTCAAACAAAATAAAGGGCCTTTGTACATAAAGGCCCTTGTCGATAGATTCTAATATTTTTTTCCAACTAGAACCTATTCTTATTTCTCTCCTGAACCCGACTAACAATCTCTCTTTCCAGGTGTGCTTCTCTTTCTTTATTACCAGATTGCCTAGCAGAGCTCAAATCTTGCTGTAATGAACCCGACTCAGTAGCACTAAGCCTATGTTTAGAGGACAAGCCAGTCATTTCGCCCTTTTTAGAACTTAGAACACGCTGTGCTTTATCCAATTTATCCAACTTATTGTCTGTCGAACGCTCACTCATTTCAGCTTCTAAACGCTTTGCGTGTAAAAGTCTAACTTCATCAGAAGTAATTTCATCTTGTTTTGCACTGTAGTTAGTGGCACCTTGAACTATCGTTGGAGCTACTTTTGACATCAACCAACCAATGTTATTGGCAGCCCTTTGCATGTATCCTGTAGCTTGGGTCGTAAGCTGTATCAATTCCTGTTTCTTTTGTTCGATGTTCTTTGTTAAACGCTCAATTTCCTGTTGAACTTGCTCTAAACCTGTAATCGCAGACAGAACATCCTGCTTGTATTTCTGTCCTTTGTTACGAGCTCCCCTCCAATGACTTGCTATATCCTTGTCTGCTGTTTTTTGATGATCTGAATGTGCCTGTTTGTTCTGATGCAACTCACGCATTTTATCCATATAAGCACTCAATGCTGGAACATCTACCATCTTCGATAAAATTTCACTCACAGGCCGGGTTTTCAAACCCTTATCTACCAAAATCGAT
>JBJSZW010000204.1:0-11534 GCA_046090565.1 Gammaproteobacteria bacterium | reverse complement strand
ATGTACACGGGGAATAAGACTGGCGCGGCTGCAGGACCTGTTTTTTTCCAAATGCGAATTTCAAAATTATTTTCCAGGGCAATAAAATCCAGTAAATGATTTTCGCCTGAACTTTTGAGCCGCAATTGGGGTTCTAAGGCCAAGTCTGTTCCGGTTTTTAAGAGCTGTTCTAGGATTTCAAAGCGGGAAACGCCTAGGGCCTGGTAGAAATTATCGCAGCCTAAGGGGGCTTTGTATTCGTAAAATTTTAAGCCATCTTCCGTTGGCGCATAGGCTGCCTCGGTATTGATACAAGAAAAGGGGCTGCGGTATTTTTTAGAACGCAGGGGGACAATCAGGGATTGGGTGGCTTTGATTTGAACAACACGGCGGGATTCCAAAACTTCAGCGCTATTTCTGTGGCGGACAGCTCGAACTTTCACTTCAACTCCTCAATAATTTCATCACTCAAAATATCAAAAAAAAACTAATTCAAGGGTTAGAACCACTTGATTAAAAACAAGCGGTGATTAAAACACGGCTGAAAAGGGCTTGTCAAATTTTAAAATGAAGATGCAGGGCTGAGGCATTAAAAAATCATGCCATTAACCACACAAGACACAAGGTCAAAGTTATGATAATGTGTGATTACCCAAAAACAAGCGTAAAGCTCCCGGATTTATAAATTCTGTTCTAAAAATGAGGGGATCACTGAGGGTTAAAGCAGCAATTTTGAAATTTCGGTTTCGAGCGCTTTGAGCTGAAAATTTTGAGGTAAAATGGGTTGAGCAATTAGAGCTTCTACTGGGTAGCCAAAAATTTTACGGGGCCATCGACTCATGGCTTTGCCGTTTTTTCGGCTGAAAAAACTGCCCCAAAGGCCTTTTAAGGCCATGGGAATTACAGGGACAGGGCTTTTTTGGATGATCAATTCAATACCTCGTTTAAAGGCGCCTAAATTACCGTCTCGAGTAATAGCCCCTTCTGGGAAAATACCGATTAATTCGCCATGGTTTAGAGCCTTTTCTATGCTGTGAAAAGCCTGGATTTTGATGTCATTGTTTTTTCTTTCTCCTGCAATGGGAATGGCCTTGGCAGATTTAAAAATAAAATTCAAAATAGGATTTTTAAAAATTTGATAATCCATGACAAAGCGGATTGGGCGAGGAGAAACCGCCATGATAATCACTGCATCCACAAAACTAACATGGTTGCAAGCAATAACAGCAGGCCCAGTTTCTGGAATATGCTGTAAATTATGTCGCTTTATTTTGTAAATAGAATTAATTAACAGCCAGCATAGAAAACCCATTAAAAATTCTGGAACTACTTTAAAAATATAAATACTGACTAAAAGATGGATGCAGGCCATAGAGAATAATAATTTAGGAATACTGTGGATGTTTTTTAAAAAAATAACAGCAAAAATACTGCCAATCACCATAAAAAATGCGTTTAAAATATTATTGGCAGCAATGATTTGAGAGCGTTTTTGTTCCGGCCCCCTTTTTTGTAACAGCGTATAAAGGGGAACCAAGTAAAATCCACCAAAAACACCCATTAAGAAAAGCGAAGAACAAGCCAGCGATAAAATATGATTCGATCCTAAAAGATGAGAAACTGAAAATAAACCACTGAAGACAACAATTCCAAAAGACCCAAAGGGGACTAGGCCAATTTCTATTTTTTTGTCAGACAACTTTTCACACAACAAAGAGCCTAGGCCAATGCCTATAGAAAAGCTCACCAAAAGGCTAGAAATAGCATGTGTTTGGTTTTTAAATATAAGTTTGCTGTATTCTGGGATTTGGGTTAAAAATACAGAACCTAAGAGCCAAAACCAAGAAATAGCCAAAACGGTATTGAATAAAATTCTGTCTTTTTTCAGAAGTTTAAGAATTTTATAATTCGTTTTCATAAAGTTCAGGCTAATATTTAAACCTGGAGCAGAAGGTGCTACTTTTACAAGATAAAGGCTAGCTACCCAGCCTAAAATAGCAATTCCTAACAAAGCAGCCATTAAGCTTTGAATAAAAACATGTTCAGGATGGATTAAGTAATTGCCTAAAATTGTTCCCAGTAAGATGGCAATAAAAGTACTCATTTCAACCAAGCCAGTGGCGCCAGTAAGTTCTTGGGTACTGACATATTCTGGCAATAAACTGTATTTGATCGGACCAAAAAAAGCAGAATGAATACCAAATAGAAAAATACACAGCATGAGCAGATATAAATTTTGATTAAAAAAGCCTAAGGCAGCACAAAAAGCCAGGCCTACTTCAAATAATTTAATGCATTGGGCGATTTTGGGTTTTGAAAATTTATCACCCAATTGGCCAGCCAGGCCTGAAAATAGAAAAAACGGCAATACGAATAGGCCTTGAGCCAAATTGACCAAGGTACTGGTAGCCTGATTGTTTTGTAAATGAAAAACGACTAGCATTAAAAAAGCATTTTTAAATAAATTATCGTTAAATGCGCCCAAGAATTGAATTAAAAAAAGGGGTAAAAATCGCCGTTCTGTTAGTAATTTACTTTGCATTTTCTTTGAGCTCTCGGCGTAAAATTTTACCGACATTCGATTTGGGTAAGCTTTCTCTAAATTCGATAACTTTTGGAATTTTGTATTGAACCAAATGCTGTTTGCAGTAATCTATAATTTGTTCAGAACTTAAATTAGGATCTTCTTTGACCACAACGGCTTTAATGTACTCTCCGCGCCCTATGTCTCCAATCCCAACCACACCGACTTCTTTCACTCCAGCGCATTTTGAAATTACTTCCTCAATTTCATTCGGGTAGACATTAAAGCCCCCAACGATGATTAAATCTTTGATGCGATCCACAATTTTAACAAAGCCCTGAGCATTCACGACAGCTACATCGCCTGTTTTCAACCAACCATCTTGGGTTAATACCAAACTGGACTCTTCAGGGTTTTCCCAATAGCCCTGCATCACTTGAGGGCCCTTTACCCACAATTCACCCCGATTGTCTAGGCCTAATTCATGGCCATCCGGATCTCGAATGCTGATTTGAGTACTGGGTATGGGCAGGCCGATGTAGCCATTATAGGCTCTGATATCCACGGGGTTGATGCATACAATGGGCGAAGCTTCGGTAAGCCCATAGCCTTCTAAGATGGGTTTGCCTGTGATTTCCAGCCATTGTTTGGCAACAATAGATTGTAGGGCCATGCCACCTGCAATGGTTAATTTTAAGTTTGAAAAATCTAGGGCTTTGAAGGTTTTATTGCGTACCAGCATGGCAAATAGGGTGCTAACGCCTGTGATGGCCGTGAATTTAAAATTTTTAATAATATTCACAAAACCTAGAATATCTTTGGGGTTGGTAATAAGAATATTTTTGGCGCCTAAATAAGAAGACAATAAAAAATTAGCCATCAAACTAAACACATGAAACAAAGGCAATGCGGTAACGATAATTTCCTGGCCTTCTTGCATCAAAGGTTTGATCCAAGCATGCGATTGTAAAACATTGGCCATGAGATTGCTATGGCTTAACATAGCGCCTTTGGGAGTTCCTGTGGTGCCACCGGTGTATTGTAAAAGCGCAATATCGTTGTGCTCTAATATGGGGAAGGGGTTTTGAGCTGATTTTTGATATTTCTTGCCCTGATCACAAGCTTTGCTAAGCAAAGTTGCAGAACTGGGGGGGGGTGAGAATAGTCCCTGTTTTTTCATGAGATGATGAACGATAATTTTCTTATACCAAGGCAAAAAATCGCCTGGTAAAGAGGCAATAAGATGCGGAATGCCTAAGTTCTGATTTACAATTTGTGAATGCAATTCAGACCAATAAACCAAAACGGAAAGCTGGGCATCTTTTTGTATTTTCGCCAATTCATCCATGGTGTATTGGGGATTGATATTCACGAGGGTTAAGCCGGCTTTAAGAGCACCTAAAAAAACAATGGGAAAGGCCAATACATTGGGTAGCATAATGCCTAAGCGATCCCCCTTTTTCAAACCCAAGTGATCTTTTAAATAATAAGCAAAAGCTTTTGAGTAATCGCCCCAGTTTTGGTAATTTAAATCATGCTTAAAACAATGAAAAGCAGTTTTTCGGGGATATTTTTGGATAGACAATTCTAGCATTTCTACTAGATTATTAAAAAGCTTCAGATCAATTTCAAATTCAACATTTTCTGGATACGATTGAAACCAAATGGCTTGCATGGATCTACTCCCAATGTTTATAGAGTTTGTCTAATTCAAGTTGAATGTTTGGATCCTGGTGTACGCGAAGGTATTTTTCATAAAAAGAACGTGCTTGTCCCCATAGTTTTAGTTGGGCAGAACTTTTGGCGGCTAAAAGTATAGCGTAAGGTTGGTGGGGATCACTTGTCAAGAGGTTTTGAGCGAATTTAAGTATTTTTTCAGGATTTAGATAAATATTTTTCAATAGCAATTGCATTAAAGTATTTGGATAATTTTGATTTTTTAAAGATTTAAAAATCAGTTTTAAAAATAAATCAGATTCCCCAAACTGAAGTATTTTTAAGAGGTATTTTTCGGTGATTAACGGGATATTTTGAATAGAGTCACCAGCTTTTCCCCAAGTTTTACTTAATTGTTTAAATTCTGAGCATTGTTCTAATTCGTTTTGCCAGGCTTCTTGTTCTAGTAGGATTAAATTTTCGGGGATCTCTAGTTTGTATTTTTTAATTTTGTTAATGCTCGAAATCAAATGTCCAGATTGTTGGGTTTGGTGATAAGCTCTTAGCTTTAATTTTAAAAACAAAGGTAAATCTTGGGTTTTTTGATTTAAAGAGTTTATAATAGCCAGGCTGTTTTCTGCTAAGCCTTCTTGCAAAAGCCATTCTGCCTTTAAATAATCAATAATATAGGTTTTGTAATTCAAAAAACCTCGGGCTTTTTCTAAGTACAAATCTCTTTCTGCAAATTCTTTGTTTTGATGTGCTGCTTGAGCTGCACCAATATACCCTAAAGCGGGATCTTGGCTGGATAAAGAAGATAAAAAATGTTTCTTGGCTTGAATCGGATTTTGGCCGATTAAATCTACCCAAGCTTTGTGAAAATACAAGCCCTGTTTTTTAATTTGATAATTCTGCCACCAAAAATTCAAAGCCTGGGGGCTTTGTAAGATTTTTTTGATAAATTGATAGGTAAATAGGCAAGAAAAAAAGCCAACAAGAATAAAAATCAGTCCTAGCCAGAGAGGTAATTCAATGATCCAATCTTGATAACTTAAAAGCAAATACCCAGGATCCGTATAAATGGCAACGCCCAGTAAAGCGCTTAAGCAGATAAAAAGAAGCATTTGGAATAAAAATAAAAAAGACATGCTAACCTGCAAGGGCCTGGTCAAATTGTTTGAAAATAATGTCAAAATCAATTTTGGGTTGTGCTTTTAATTGATTTTCAATTTGATCTAAAATATCTAGAACAGATTTTAAATTAACAGGTGGAAAATAGTGAGAAACAAGGCTTCTGATTTGATTAAACTCAGGGATATTATTTTTTCTAATTAAAATAGAAAAGGCAAGACGTTCTATCAATAAATTCAAATAATTTTTCAAAGAAGCCTGTTCTTCTAGGCTGATTAAATCTTGAACTTCAGATTTTTTTCGGATAGAAACCAATGTTTTTAAGTGCGAAACGAGATCTAGGCCAGTTTTATTTTCAGTAAGAGCTTTTAGGTCTGGATGATTCAATGTTTTATAATCTAGTTTGGAAATTTCGGATCTTAGAGATTCTAGGTTTTGATCTAAATCTAGATTTTGATGGGCTAGAACCAAGGCTTGTTCTAAAGCTGTTTTAATATGCTCTAAGCTTAGCAGCAAACTGGTGCTTTGAGGCATGCTATTGTTTTCTAAAAAATATTGGGCGGATTTTATCGCATTTAGGGCCTGATCATAATTGTTGTATAGTAAAATATATTGTTGGGCCAACTGGGTAGAAAAGTAAGCTTGTAATAAATACAGGCGGGCTGTTATAGTTGTGTCTGTATTATTGCTAATTTGGCTTTGCTTAGAGATTTTAGTTTCTAATGCTTGAATGTTTTCTTTCAGGCTGGCCTGGGCTTTTAGAAATTCTGTTTCTGGGGTGAATTTTAGAGTGGAGGCTTGATTGATTTTGGTTTCAAAATTCGATTTTTGTTCAAATAATTCTTTAAAACAAAACAAGCTAATGCTCAGTGCAATGATGCTAATTAAGCTATTTGTAAAATTAAGGGACATAGGGTTTGTTAAACACCGTTTTTTTCCAGGTGATTAGGGCATGTAAAATGGCGCTATTGCTGGCACTTTCAGCCAGAATACAGGTTTTGAATCCCAGATCATGTGCTTTTACCAGCATGCGTTCACTCACCAAAATAACTGGAATTTCAGTGAAGTTTTTTTTATCAATAAAGCAGGTAAGCTGTGCCAATTGTTCTAGGCCATCGTTACTGGTAGAAACAATCACATCAATTTTTTGTTCGTCCCAGTCGCTGTATAAATTCTGAATATTTTCTGAAGAAATCTGAGTTAAATTGCGAACATAGGTTTCAACCAAGGTAACTGAAGCGCCGCGTGCTGTTAAAGTTTCTGCCAATAAAGTTCTGCCTTGATCACCCCTAAAGATAAGCACTTTTTTACCCTGAATGTCTTGCAATGGGGGGAGTGATAAAAAATGTTCGCTATTGTATGGCGTCTTAGGAGGATAAAGTACGGATTGCGCCCCCATGCTGATTAAATCTTGTGCTGTACCGTGTCCAATCGCGGCCCAGATAATCGTGGGCAATTGACTCCAGCGTGCATGAATCAAGGGCCAAGTATAACGCACGGCATTGCGACTGATGAATATTGCCATATCAAATTCATCCAGGGCATCCACAATCCCGGCCAAACGAACTTGTTGTGAACTAGGTTGAATTTCAAAAATAGGTAGTACAATGGTTTTGGCACCCATAGAGTCTAGGTAGGTCTGCAATTCTTCTGCAAAAGGCCTGGGCCTTGTAACCAAAACAGCAATATTTTTAAGCGGTAATTGAGTCTCCATTACCAGAGTTTAAAACGCATTGCCTAGCAATTCAAATGCACCTTGTTGGATTAGATCTGCTGATACTTCTGAAGCGCTTTCTTCTGCTGTCCTAAATTCATGGCTTTGGGCCTGAATTAAAAGGCTACCATTGGGTTTGGCAACCAGGGCTTTTAGAAAGATTAGGCCATTAGAATCTAGCACAGCATGGGCCGCAATGGGGGCATGGCAGCCTGCATTAAGTTTTTTTCCAAGCAAGCGCTCAGTTTCAATACAAATGGCTGTGAGGGGATCATGCAGGGGTTTTAAAACATCTAAAATGCTCGGGTCTTGTTCACGGCATTCAACCCCTAAAGCTCCCTGGCCAATGGCAGGTAAAAATAGAGGACTTAAATTTTGGATAGGCGGCATTTCAGGCGTTTTAAAACCTAGGCGAGTAATGCCGGCCTGCGCCAAAATAATCGCATCATAAAGGCCTGCTTTTAATTTTTCTAAGCGGGTGTTGATGTTTCCACGCAATAATTCGACTTGAAGATCAGGTCGAAAATGAAGCGCCTGGGCTTGTCGTCTGAGGCTTGCGGTGCCTAATTTAGAGCCTATGGGAAGTGAATTTAAATCATGGCTCTGAGGGCTGATGAGGACATCCGCTGAGCTTTCGCGTTTTAAAATAGCCCCCATGATCAAGCCTGGTGGTAATTCTGCCGGCATGTCTTTCATTGAATGAACCGCAATATCGGCTTGATTAGACAATAAGGCTTCTTCAAGTTCTTTAACAAACAAACCCTTGCCACCCACGGCATTTAAAGATTTTTCCAGCCAGCGATCACCGGTGGTAGACATGGGCTTTAGGCAGATTTCTAAATCTGAAGTTGGGTTTGCGGCCTCTAAAAGAGATTTTACATGTTCTGCTTGTACAAGAGCCAAGGGGCTGTTTCGAGTGGCAATGCGCAGCACTTGCTTAGGCATGCCTTGAAAAAACCTGGACTAAAAACCGACCAATGTCATCTATCTCCTGAGCATCTACAGTATGCGCCAAATTATAAGTCTGCCATTGGATGGGGTAGTTCAGATTTCTTAGGCGCGTATAAGCCTCTTGTCCCAAACGAAAAGGCACGATGGGATCAAAACTTCCATGGGCTTGAAAGATGGGTACAGATTGGTTTGCAGAAGAAAGTTCTTGATCCAACTGTTCAGGCAAAGGTAGGTAGGTAGATAGAGCAACCAAGCCTGCTAAGCGTTCTGGGTACCTTAAGCCAGCAAACAAAGCCATGGCTCCGCCCTGAGAAAACCCTACCAAAGCGATGCGTTCGCTGGGAATCGCATGCTCTGTATTTTGTTTGCGAATCAAATAATGAATTTGTTCAAGGGATTGACGAATGCCTATTTCATCTGCATTTCGGTTTAATTCTAGGCTGGCAATATCATACCAGCCCCGCATGCGCATGCCTGCATTCAAGGTAATGGATCGAATGGGGGCGTTTGGGAAGATAAAACGGGTGCTGTCCTGAATACTCTGGGGTAGGCTTTCCACCACGGGTGCAAAGTCGTAGCCATCGGCCCCTAGGCCATGCATCCAGATCACGGCATTCAGGGCCCGATGCTGGGGGTTAATTTCAACGCTACTGAGCTCTAAACTGAGCTCTGAATCTTTTGGCTTATTTTGCATAAGCACTGATTTTAACAAAAATCAAATATTAAAAGAAGAGCCACAGCCACAAGTACCCTTGGCATTGGGGTTTTCAACTTTGAAATGGGAGCCCTGTAGGCTTTCTACAAAATCAATCACTGAACCTTGAAGGTAGGCTAGGCTTTTTTTGTCTATATAGAGCTTCACCTGCATGTGTTCATGTTGATTCAATACTTCTAAATCTTTATCCGCCTGGGCTTGGTCCAGCTTAAAACCGTATTGGAAGCCTGAACAGCCACCACCTGAAATATAAAAACGCAGGCCATATTGTTCCGGTTGTTCTTTTTTTTGAACCAAGTTCCAAACCCTGGCAATGGCCTTTGGTGTAAGGGCAACATCAATCGTGGCATCCAAAAGCTGATCGGGGGTGGGATCAGTGCTTGTAATAAGATTTTGGGTAACTTCACAGAATTTCTTTTGCATGATGCCTTGTATTATAATCAATTTTGATCATAAAAAATAGGATATCCTACCCCATGTTTAAGTCAAATTCAGATTCGGACTCAGATTTTGTTTTAGATTCTAGGTTGGAAGCCAGTGGTTTTTTTATTAAAGATTTGGAATTGTCGAGGCTTCTTTTGTTGAATGACGCCAGATTTGCTTGGGTTGTTTTAGTACCAAGGTTGATGGGTGTTTCTGAATTATTTGAATTAGATCCAAGTACGCAGGCTTTATTACTCAAAGAAATCAGCGAAATCAGCCAAAAATTAAAAATAATCAGCCAGGCCGATAAAATCAATGTCGCCAGTTTTGGTAATCAAGTGCCGCAATTGCATATTCATATTATTGCTAGAAAAATAGGGGATTTAGCCTGGCCAAATTCAGTTTTTAATTTTGGAGAAAAACAGGCTTATGATGCAGAAACGCTTGAAAATTTTTTAAATAAAATGCGTAATGGGTAAAGACAAAAACTCTTTTAAAGCGATGCCTTGCCCCCCAATGAGCAAACTTTTAACCTTAGGGAAGTTATTAGAGAAAGCTTGAATGCCTGGCAAAGCGGTTCTTTTGTTGGTACTTTTGACTTCTATGGCTAATAATTCATTGCCTTTTTGAATGATAAAATCCACTTCTTTACTGCCTTCTTTCCAATAAGAAACTTGATGCATGGTATTTAAACTAGAATTGACAAGATGTGCTCCGACACAGGATTCAACCCATCGGCCCCAACTTTCTGGATCTGATCGTAGGGTAGAAAAAGAAATGCGTGCCTGTGCACTCATGATTGCAGTGTTTAAAACCTGTAGTTTTGGACTGGATGCTTTTTGTCGGACGACTTCCATGGCAAATTTAGGTAAGCCCATGATCAATCCAGCGCTGGTTAATAATTCTAAATAATGCGCTATGGTGCTCGCATTTCCTGCATCTTGTAATTGGCCAAGCATTTTTTGATAAGACAAAATTTGTCCAGAATACACGCAGCCCAGTTCAAATACCCTACGTAATAAGGCTGGTTTCTGTATTTTAGAAATGAGCATAATATCTTTAGAAATAGTGGTTTCTATTAAAGCATCCAGAACATAACGGGCCCAACGGGTATCGTCTGCGATTAAACTTGCTGCTCCCGGATAGCCACCAAAATAAACATATTGATCAACACTCCAGCCATGGGCATTTAAGCATTCTAGATAAGACCAATGTGTTACATGGTTCATTTCAAAGCGGCCGGATAAACTTTCTGATAAACCAGATTGTATTAACAAGGCAGATGAACCCAATAATAGGATTTTGATATTTTTTTTATGACGGGTATCCTGATCCCACAAATTTTTAACAACATCAGACCAGCCAGGAATTTTTTGAATTTCATCAAGAATCAATAATACTTGGGAATGTTCTTGAGTTCTGAGTCTAGCAATTTCCCACTGCTGTTCTATCCATAGGGTGGTTTTCAAGCTAGGTTCATCTGCTGAAGCATAATGAGAGTACATACGCAAATTTTCTTGTAACTGCTGTGCCAGGGTAGTTTTACCTACCTGGCGTGGGCCTGCCATAACCTGAATAAATTGCCTAGGTTCCTCGAGTTTTTTTAGGATCTGATGAAAGAGTGGTCTAATATAGGTCGTCATTTTGTTCAATTCAATGAATAAATTTGTTCAGTGTATTGAATAAAATTATACATCGGTTGTTTTATTTTCACAAGTAACAGATTTAGGGCTAGGTTTAATTTTTTTCACAACATGGGCTATCCATAAAACCAATATGCCAAAAAAAGCAGACAGTAGAGAGCCAACAAACACGGAAGCCTTGATGAGATCATTGGATACACTAGGTTCTGGATCAAAGGCTAAATTACCAATGAATAAGCTCATGGTAAACCCAACACCGCAAAGAATGCTGGCGCCATAGAATTGTAACCAGGATGTATTGGGAGGCAAGTTGGCTTTTCCAAATTTTACTAAAAGATAAACGATCCCAAAAATTCCCAAGGGTTTTCCTAGGAATAGTCCTAAAATAATGCCTAAAGACAGCGCATTATTAAGTGCATCTAGCCCAAAATAAGCCAATGGAAATCCGCTGTTGGTAAAAGCAAAGAGTGGTAAGATTAACAAATAAACCCAAGGGCCAAGTGCATGTTCAAAATTTCTTAGCATGCATTTTGTGGGGTCTTCTTTGTTAAAGGGAATACTGAAAGCGAATAAGACAGCAGCGATAGAAGTATGTACACCAGAGCTTAAAACGCTCAACCAAAGCAAAAAGCCGACAATAATATAGGGATATTTTTTTTGAATAAATTCTTGGTAAACAAGCGACCAGCTTGAATTAGCGATTGAAATGCCACTTAACGCAGCAATAAGCAGAAGAATAGCACTTATGAATTCGATTTTTAAATAGGAGGGTTTCTTTTTTTGGATTTTCGACACACC
>JBJSZW010000203.1:0-9473 GCA_046090565.1 Gammaproteobacteria bacterium | reverse complement strand
GAAATATCTGGGAGTAATCTCAGAAGCTCGGCACTTTAGTGCCGCAGTAAGTGTTCACTTAATTTGCTACGAGATACTCGGAGGTATTCAATGTCTGCTGAATAAAAACAGACCTACTACGTGCAGGTGTTGAGATTAATGACTGAAAACTGCCCTTGATTTAAATCTGTTGTTCACTTTATAATAATCGGATAAAGTGAACAACAGATTTTTTAAAGGGGGGTATTGATGCTGGTTGGCAGAAAATCAGAAAAGACTATTTTATCAGAGTTTTTAGATTCAAATCAGGCTGAATTTTTGGCGGTGTACGGTCGCCGAAGGGTGGGGAAAACCTTCCTGATTCGAGAATTTTTTTCAAATAAAAAATGTGTTTTTTTTAATACAACGGGCATGAGAGCAGGTACACGTTCCGAGCAGATAGCACATTTTATGGATGAGGTAGGTCGTGTTTTTTACCAGGGAGCGGCCTTGGAAACGGTAAAGACTTGGAATGCGGCTTTCAATATATTAACCAAGGCCTTATCGGGAATTAATAAAAATAAGAAAATAGTTTTATTTTTGGATGAATTTCCCTGGATGGCGACTCGAAAATCCAGGCTTTTAGAAAATTTGGAATATTATTGGAATCAGCATTGGAGCAATCAAAAAAATATTAAATTAATTATTTGCGGATCTTCGGCCTCTTGGATTATTAATAAAATCATTAATAATAAAGGCGGTTTGCATAATCGTGTGACTACCAGAATTTTATTAGAGCCTTTTTGTTTGTCCGAAACCCGTGATTTTTTAATAAGCAAAGGGATTTCATTAAATCATCAGCAAATTTTACAACTCTATATGAGCTTTGGGGGTATTCCTTTTTATTTGAATCAAGTTAAAAAAGGGCTGTCTGCTGCCCAAAATATCGACAAACTTTGCTTTAGAAGAGAAGGCTTGTTGTTTAATGAATTTGAGAATTTATTTGCTTCTTTGTTCCAAAATGAAGACTTATATATTCAGGTGATTCGTTTGATCGCCAAACACCAATACGGCTTGGGCCAGGAAGAACTGTTTAATAAATTAGATAAAAATATAAAAGGCAAATTGGGAATACAAATTTTAAAAGATTTAGAAGATTCTGGATTTATTATGAATTTTAAACCGTATTTCAATAAAAAAAGAGGCATTTATTACAAAGTAATAGATGAGTATACCATATTTTACTTAACCTGGATTGAGCCTATTAAAAATACGCTTTTAGCACGTAGTTTGGCAGGTGGTTTTTTTGAGAATCGTCAAAACTCCCCGGTTTGGCATGCTTGGGCGGGTTTGGCTTTTGAATCGCTTTGTTATAAACACATTGCTCAAATACAAGAGGCCCTAGAGTTAAGAGTAAGCGCCATTCCTAGCACTTGGCGCCATGTTCCCAAAAAAGACAGCCAGGAGCAGGGGGCTCAGATTGATCTTTTGTTCGATCGAGAAGATGATGCAATAACATTGTGTGAAATTAAATACACAGAATCACCGTTTTTGATCGATAAATCATATGCAGAGTCTTTAAAACAAAAAATCTCTGTTTTTAAAAATATCACCCAAACCGAAAAACAAATTTTTTTAATTTTTATTAGCGCGAATGGATTGAAAAAAAACGCTTATTCAGAAGAATTGGTTTCAAAAGTATTAAACTTGGATGTTCTATTTAATGTGTAAGCGATTGAGATATGGTGTATATGAAGCAGTGTGTCCATTTTTTAATCATAGCAGTCTGAATAAAAACAGGCCCATGTAAACTTATATTGACATATAGATTGCTTTATGTAATCATGTGCCTTTAAAAAAGAAAAAATAAGTAACGAGGTATTCGTGAGCATACATCATTTAATTGGAAAAATCAGATCCGCAGACAGGCAAAGTAAAGACGCCAAAGAGTTTTCAGAAAAATTAATCAATCTCTGTTATGAAGATGGGGTATTAGTATCATTTTTGAGCCGTCGATATGGTGTTTTGAATGATCTTTTTTCTCCAACAGTGATGAATGTGACTCCGGCAGATTTTATGCCGAATGAGGAATGTAATTATGCGGTATTAGTTGATTTTATTTTAAATGTCGCACAATTGAATTCCAGAAAACGAGAAGCGCTATTTTCTTCACTAAAATCAGAATTTAAGGTAGATCCGGCAGCTTTTCAAGTGCCTGTTATAGATGCAGGACCTGCATTAAGAACTCATTTCCCAACACAGACTAATATTTTACAAACACATACTTATATTATGAAACGTGTTCAGAGTGCTTATCAGCTGCTAGCTGCGGATGGCCCAAAATCAGATGAACTTAAAGAAGAAATGTATGCCGCCATGGATTATGTGATGTTTGCATTGAGAATGGAGAATACAGCTCTTTTTCAACACAGTTTTGGTACGTGGCTTACTGCTGGAGAACAGACTACATTGCCAAGTGGTTATAGCTTTTTAACTTTGGCCCTGGCTTCTGAAAATGCGCCTTGGATTAGCTATTTACTTGAAAGGCGATTGGTTTCAGAAAAGTGTACGGTAGGAGAATTACAGGCCCATTTGTATGCTTGTACTCACTATTTAGAAAATGCTTTATTTGCGGCACCCGCCACTGAAACTAGCATTAAAGCAATGGGATTTTCAGAGCTCATGTGCCAGGCTTTGAAGGTTATTTTAAAAAATCCAAACCTTGTTTTCAACACTTCCTTTGATTATTTATCAAATCATTTCCCTGGCATAGGACATTATCTTGAAAATAGCTTTGCGATAAGAATGTTTCAAATGTTTTCAACTCTTTTAAAAAATCCTAGGTATGTTGCAAAGACAGGATTGATGGATGAAATGCTTGGAGTTATTAAAGCAATATTTGAGCATCCTAACTGGTCTTTTCAAATTCCGCCATTTACAAATGCAGTAGATGCTGCACATGGAACATCCTGGTTACAAAGGCTGCATATGATAGTGGCTCAGTTACAGTATTATCCAGAAGTTACTGATGCAGAAGCCAAAATTCGTACAGAGAGACATAAGACATTTTTTGGAGCTTGGGTGAAATTGTTGCAAGATGCACTGCGTAAGGAAGTCAGCAAGCAATTAAGTAGTACTGACTTGTTATCTGCACTAGATGCAGGTATCAATAGTCAACGTTCGGGAGATAAGCATTTGCCGAAAGAATTATTGTTGATCATTTGTCGTCAAAATTTAAATGCTTTAAGACTTAGAATATACCCCTTATTTAATAAATCGTATGCTAGATTCACCACAGAAGATGAAATTCAAAAACAGTTAGATACAGAAGATGAAATTCAAAAACAGTTAGATGTGGAGGCAGAACAATTGGCTCTTGTCGCCGGATCAGCAGAAAAACCTGTGAATTCTGAATTGCTTGGTTTGATTTTGATTGATGATGCTATCGAACACTATTTATTAAACAGTGAATTATCGCCTGTGTTAACAGAAACAGAAAGAAAAGAATCAAAAGAACAGGCTGAACAAGATGCAATAGGGGAAGCACTTCAGCAAAGAAGTGAATTACTTTTAAGCTTCTGCCCTAGTGTTCTGAGTGCTCAAGCTGCGGCGGCGGCACCAGATAGATCCGCAGCTGCGCCGGTATCTAGGCAATACAAGGGCTAGTTCAGCATCTTAAATAAAGTTCTCTTCAGGAATAAAGTTCTCTTCAGGCAGGGCTGATGATAGAATGGGTTTTTAGAGCCCTGAATATCCTACCCCCTGCTTTGGAGACTTTATGCAAGAACAGATCTTAAATCAGCCCCTAGAACAAAAAATTAATCATTATTTTGAAGCCAGAAATCAATTAAACACAGAATACTTTAAGCCCGAAGAATTAGAAGCCCTAAAGGCGGATTTAAATAGGATTTTAGATGATTTAGAACAGGGCCGTTTGCGGGTTGCAAGCCCCAATGGACAGGGGCAATGGCAGGTAAAGGAATGGGTGAAAAAGGCTATTTTGCTCTGTTTCAGAATGTTCGATAATGCTGTGATTCCAGGTGGATTCAGCAATTTCTATGATAAATTAGCTCCTCGATTTTTAAACAGCACAGAGGCGGACTTTAAAGCCCTAGGGGCACGTATTGTGCCGCCTGCGACAGTAAGACGGGGTGCTTACTTGGCCCCGAACAGTATTATTATGCCTTCCTATGTGAATGTGGGGGCTTACGTGGGCGAAGGCAGTTTGATTGATACATGGGCAACGGTAGGCTCTTGCGCCCAAATAGGGAAGAATGTTCATATTTCAGGGGGGGCGGGCATTGGTGGTGTTTTAGAGCCCTTGCAAGCCAATCCAACCATCATAGAAGACAATTGCTTTATTGGAGCTCGTTCTGAAATCGTAGAAGGCGTGGTGGTTGAAAAAGATGCTGTGATTTCCATGGGCGTGTACATTGGCCAGAGCACCCGGATTTTTGATCGTGAAACGGGGGAAGTATTTTATGGCCGGGTACCCAGCGGGGCTGTGGTGGTACCGGGAAGTTTGCCCAGCCAGGATGGCAAATGCAGTTTGTACGCGGCTATTATTGTGAAGCGCGTGGATGCCCAAACCCGACAAAAGGTATCTTTGAATGAATTATTACGAACAGTCTCTTAAGTATTTAAAAGATTTAATCGCTTATCCTTCTATAACGCCCGATGATGCAGGTTGTTTGGAATATATTGAATCTGTATTAAGGCCTTTGGGTTTTGATTGTAAGCGCTATGACAAAAATGGCGTGAGTAATCTGTGGGCAGTTTATTCGCCTTTAAGTACAGGCCCCATGCTGGTTTTTGCGGGGCATACGGATGTGGTACCCACCGGGCCCCTGGAAAAATGGCAAAGCCCACCTTTTGAAGCCAGTATTCGGGAGGGGGTGATTTATGGCCGCGGCGCTGTGGACATGAAGGGGGGAATTGCTGCGATGCTGGCTGCTGTTCGCCATTTTATCAATGAATCAAATAAAAATAATCAAAGTAATAATAAAAATAAAAAGCCTGTAGGCAGCATTGCTTTTTTACTCACCAGCGATGAAGAAGGCGATGCCTTGTTTGGAACCCAGTGGGTGGTAGAGCAGTTGAAGGCCCAAAATATTCACCCGGATTATTGCCTGATAGGAGAGCCTTCCAGCGAAGAGCGCCTAGGCGATGTAGTGAAAGTCGGGCGCCGTGGTTCTTTGAATGGTCAGTTAAAGATTTTTGGCAAGCAGGGGCATATTGCTTATCCCGAACGCTTTAGGAATCCCATTCATGAATTAAATCAAGTTTTGAGTGCTTTATTAGAGCAAGATTGGGAAGCAGGGGATTATGTTAGGGAAAATTCTGCACAAAGTTCTGCTCAAAATTCTGAATTTCCTCCCACCCAATTTCAAGTGAGTAATTTAAATGCGGGGTTGGGCGTTACTAATGTTGTTCCTGGGGAGGCCTCTGCGAGTTTTAACTTTCGATTTTCACCGAAGTATACTTTGGAAAGTTTAGAAGATTGTGTAGAAAAGATAATTTTAAAGCAGGGCTTAAAGCCTGAAAACTATGAATTAAGCTGGAAGCCAGGATCGAAGCCTTTTTATTCCCCATTAGGCCCTTTGGGAAAGACAGTGGCTGAGGCTATTTCTGAAGTGATGGGTTTTGAAACCAAGCGCCAAACCAATGGTGGCACTTCCGACGGGCGGTTTTTAATAGATTTAGGGCCAGAAATTTTAGAGCTGGGTTTGTTAAATTACAGCAATCATACGATCGATGAACATTGTTCTGTTCAAGAATTATACAATTTAACTGAAATTTATTTTAAGATACTCGACAAGTTATTCCCAGCGATATAATCTTAGGATATGCAAAAATCAAAAAGACATAATATCTATTTAAGACTGGCTTTGTTACTCGCCCCTGTTTTGAGCTTGAATGCTTGCACTATCGTGCGCGATCATTTCGGCAAACAGGCCAAATCCAGCAATACCCTAAGCTTGAACGATGGTTCCGCACAAGGCATAGGGTCCAGCAAAACTAAATCTTCTGCAGCCAACCCTGCGCTTGAAAAAGAATTGCTACAAACGGCACAGTCGATTGAAAAATCTTTAAGTACTTTAGCAGCTGCTCAAGACTACAAGAGTCCACCCTTGGTGAATACCGCACCCTTGCTAACGCCAGAGGCAGGCTTGGCACACACTGCGGATGTCGATTGGACAGGCCCTGTAGGGGCTTTGCTCGAAAGAATTGCAGAAGTAAGCCGTTATCGCTTCAAAGCCTTGGGCAAAGAACCTCCCATTCCAGTGTTAGTAAGCATTAATGCCAAACAGCTTCCCATGGCAGACATCATACAAAATGCCAGCCTACAAGTCGGCAGAAGGGCGCAAATCATGGTATTTGCGAAAGAACGTGTTATTGAACTTAGGTATTTGAATCCAACGTGAATATTACCCGTATTTTATGCAGTGCCAGCTTGTTCTTAGGTATTGGTTTTCAGGCCTGGGCGGCTGTAATGCCCGCAGATGCGAGTAATTCTATGACAACAACAACCAGCCTTTCGGATTTGCAGCGGCTTTCTAATAAAAAATCAGGTCAATCCAAGGTGAACAGCATGCGCGCCAATATCCTAAGGGATACTGCTTTGAGCATGGGGGCTCGGGGGGGCTTGGCCGAGCAGGCCCAAGAAATTAACAAAATGCTTTTAAAGCATGAAAGTTTGTTGTACCGGATTTTTAATTTTAACTTGATGTTGGTGAATGAGCATGTCCTGCCCCCTGTATTAATAGAAGGACGCCAAACCTTGCATTTGGCCAGCCATGATAGCATCCGTATTGCAGACAGAACCTATGAAATTTTACAGCAAGCCAAATTTGTAACAGCGGCACCGACTTGGCGTGAGTATTTATGGATGAGCCATACCAGCCCTGAAACACCCGATGTAAGCCTATTGCCAAAAAATTATCAAGAAAAAGCGATCTGGAAGAAATTCCTGACCGAGGGATGGGCTGCTGGTAAGCACCAGGCAGAGCTGATCTTTCTTGAAAACATCAATCGCTTAAAACGGGATTATTTGGGAATGCTAAGGTACAAGAGCCTTTTGAGCCAGAACATGGTAAGTCCGCCTTTTGTGGCCAGTACGGAACTGGGCGTCACTGGGGGAGGTCAGAAGATGACCGTGGATGATAAAATCATGCGCATCACTGCCTTCCCCATGCTGCAGGCTGATCAAAGCACTTGGAAAATGGAATTGGTGCCCAATGAGTAGTGGGGGCGGCGGTAGCGGCGAATTTTTATTGGCCGATGAACCCATTCGTTTCACCCCGGAAGCTTTTGATAGGCTTTTGATTCATTGCGTTAAATTAGATGCATCCGATGTGACCATACAAAGCAATGCTCATATTTTGGCGGAAATTCATGGCAAATTAAAGCCAGTGACCATTCGGAAATTAAACAATACCGAAGTAGGTGATATTTTAAATACTATTTATGGTGCCAATGGAACCACCCAAATTTACAGCGGTAAGGATGTGGACACCCATTACGAAGTTCGGCCGAACAGGGCGCAGCGCTATCGATTTCGTGTGAATGGCACGGGTTGCCAAATTGAAGGGCATGATGGGATTCAAATCACCATTCGAACCATTCCAACCACGCCTCCTGAATTGAAAACCCTAGGCTTGGAAGACGAAGTGATTCAACACATGGCCCCTGAGCAGGGTACCATTGTGGTAACGGGCCCAACGGGTTCGGGTAAGAGTACTTTATTGGCTTCCATGATTCGAGAGATCATTGAAAATCCCAATGGGCACCGCAAAGTTTTAACCTATGAAGCGCCGATTGAATTTGTGTATGATCATGTGCAAATGCCAAGCTCTATTGTGAGCCAATCTGAAATCCCAAGGCATTTGCCCTCTTTTGCTGCAGGGGTTAGAAATGCGCTGCGCAGAAAACCCCGTTTGATTTTAGTGGGGGAGGCCCGCGATCCAGAAACGATTAGTTCTGTGATAGATGCTGCCCTAACAGGACATCCCGTTTACACGACTTTGCACAGCAATGGGGTGTCTGATGCGGTAAGGCGGATGATATCCATATTCCCGCCGGGAGAAAGAAACGGCAGGGCCCTGGATATTTTAGAAACTTTAAGACTGGTGATTTGGCAAAAGCTGGTGCCTAGTATAGATGGCAAGCGTGTGGCCCTAAGAGAATACTTGGTGTTCAACGAGGAGATTCGGGACCAATTGGTGTCTACAGAAGTAGAGTTATTGGCCGCCAAAACCAGGGAACTATTAAAAAAACACGGACAGCCCATGAGCGTGGATGTAGAACGAAAATATAAGGCTGGTTTATTGCATGAACGGGATTATAAAGTCCTAATGATGCATTCTAAAATGCTGGATAAAGACGCCGAAATTCATGGCTAGAATCATCAAAAAATACTCCAATCGCAGGTTATACGACACAGAAACCAGCAGCTATATTACCCTAGAAGCATTAAAGCAATTTGTTCTAAATTATACAGATATTCAAGTGATAGATGCTAAATCAGGTCAGGATTTAACCTTGGATTGCTTGTTTAATATTTTGCTTGAACAGGAAAATCAATCGCCTATAAAATTATTTTCAAAAAATATGCTGGAAAATTTAATTCGTTCTTATGTGAATCACTTGCAAATATTAGATTTTCAAAGTGAATTGCAAAAAGGCATGTTGGGCATGTTCCAAAATTATTTTGTTAAGACCTGATGAAAAATCATAAAAAATATCAAAATTACCAAAATTATCAAGGTGATTCAAACACCAAAACCTATAAAGAATTTCCAGATACCATTCCCCTTTTTGGGGTGAATCAAATATTGTATTTAGATTATGTTTTAGAATCTAGTTTAACACATAAATTATTAAAATCAGATTTTCGTTTGATGCTGCCTCAAATACGAAAACTAGGCATTAGGTATTTATACGCTTGCCTGGTAGCTGTTTTAAAATATTATGGACGAAAATTCTTACCCATAAAATTAAAAACCCTGGCAGAAAGACATGGATTTAAACGCTTGGGAAGAATCAGCGTGCGTTGGCAGAAAACCCGTTGGGGCAGTTGTTCTGAAGCGGCTAATATTTCTTTGAATGCGAAATTGCTTTTACTCCCTGAATATTTATTAGACTATGTTTTAATTCATGAATTGATTCATACGGAAAATATGAGCCATAATCAGAATTTTAAAGCCAAAATGGCAAGCCTAGTCCCCAATTACAAGGCCTATGACAGGGAATTAAAGCAAATTGGGAATTATTTGCCGATTAATTAGCTTGCTTCTAAGGGACGTTTATAATGAACTACGCCATCTAAATTTTATTTCACAATAAAATTATAGATGGAGTTTCTTGCTTCAACGTGGTCAAACTATAACCACTCCACACCTCGGACAGTTCCTGCCCGGATTGAGTACCCAATAAGGCCCAATTTAACATAACCCTAGCGGAATTGGCATCTCGACTACAACTTGCTCCACAAGAGCAATCATGCCACCTCTCAC
>JBJSZW010000202.1:0-2753 GCA_046090565.1 Gammaproteobacteria bacterium | reverse complement strand
GGAAGACATCCTACCAAAAGAACACGTATGGCGGTGGTGGCTCATGGTAATCCTAAGCCTGCGACTACCCATTATAAAACTTTGGATCATTTTTTAAAGACCACTTACCTAGAAGTAGAATTAGAAACAGGTAGAACCCATCAAATCAGAGTACACATGCAGCATATAGGGCATCCCGTTTTTGGAGATCCAGTTTATGGCCAGCGTGAACCAAATTTTCCACGTCAGGCCCTGCATGCCAAAAGTTTAAGCTTGATTCACCCCAGCTCGCAAGAGCCTATGCATTGGGAGGCGCCCCTGCCTCAAGATTTTGCGGCCCTAATTCAGGCTTTTTCAAGCGAAGCACATGCATAGGCTTGGCTAATTTATAGGCAGGCCCAAGACATGCACGCACATCGGGGGGCAGGCATATTGAACGCTGCCCCTGCTCCAATCCTTGGATCACTGCCAGCACCTAGAAGTTTGGTAAGCGTCCAGTAAACCTCACGTCAAAACATTGCTGTCTAATTTTTGGGTAATAAAAATTCTCCATAGCGAACAAAATGAGAACGTTCATTTAACTGTGTCACCTAAATTAGGTCATTAAAAATTTTCATTTATAGAAAAAATTAACAACCTAAATTTTTTCTAGAGCACTTGCCCTAAAAAATTATTATTTCACAGCACGAATCCATTGTCAAAAAAAAATTTAGGGCGAAGCATGCTATCGCGCCCTCTAAAGCGCGTCAAAATACCCTTATTTTTTCGGGGCTTGTAACTACATTGCGGTGTTCGCTTCGCTTCCATCCTCATGTAGTCCGCTTAGGGCGCCCCAGAAATGCTAAAGTTCAGTTTTCAATCGACCCTCAAAATAAATGTCTAACTGGGATATAATTAAAGCCCAATTATGCAAAGGCTGGCTCCATTTTTTTGAGATTCGACGATAGGCGCTATACAGCAATTTAACCAAAGCATTTTCTGAAGTAAAAGCAGCCTTAGTTTTCGTGTACTTTCGGACCTGCCGATGAAAACCCTCAACCGCATTTGTCGTATAAATCATTCTTCGAATTTCAGAAGAATATTTAAAATATGCTGATAAATTATCCCATTTGCTCGTCCAAGATTTTAAAACCATGGGGTATTGTTTACCCCATTTTTCATCTAAATCTAAAAGCTGTTTTTCGGCTAATTCTTTCGTAGAAGCTTGGTATACTTGTTTTAAATCTTTAAGAAATTCTTTCTGATTTTTAGAAGCAACGTATTTTATAGAATGACGAATTTGATGGACAATACAAAGCTGTACCTCAGTTCTTGGGAAAGAGGCTTGAATTGCCTCTGGAAAACCCTTAAGACCATCGATACAAGCAATTAAAATATCATTCACACCTCTATTTTTTAAGTCATTTAGAACGCCTAGCCAAAAATGAGCGCCCTCAGATTCACCGATATAAAAACCAAGAATATCCTTATTATAAACCGTTTTAGTGACTACTTTATTGTCTTCTCTGGCTTTGAAAAACATTGCATCAAGAAAAACAACCGTGTAAATTGATTCTAAAGGCCTATTACGCCATTCAGCAATAATAGGCAACAGTTTATCTGAAATTTTACTAATGGTTCCAGCTGATACATCGACACCGTAGAGTTCTTGCATGTGATCGCGTATATCCTCATAGCTGGTTCCTAGGCTGTATAAAGCAAGGACTTTATCGTCTAGGCGTTCATTTAAGACAGTCTGCCGTTTCTTAACCAATTGGGGCTCAAAACTACCTGCTCTATCCCTGGGGGTTTCGATTTCAAGGCTGCCGTCAGCAGTTTTCAGTGTTTTTGATAGCTTTCCATTGCGTCGATTTGGAGTGCCTTCCTGTTCACAATCTTCAAGATGGCATTCCAGCTCCATGTCCAAAGAAGCGTTTATAATTTGCTTAATAAGAGGGGTTAAAATTCCCCCCAGAGCCTGTTAAGGGTTGGCCTGCCTTAAGCTTGGATATGGCTTCTCTCTGGAAATCTTTAAAATTAAACGATGAATTTAATTCTGATTCTGATATAATAGTAGCCTGTGTCATGATTTTACCTTTAATTATTCGGAAAAGAAGAAATTATGGCACAGCTATTCATAAATAAAAAACAGAACATAGACTTTTTCTCGTGTAATTACCTATAATTTTTCTTTTCCATTGTTAAATTTGACACAGTTTATTGAACGTAACCTTTTACTTTGAGCTTTTAACTTTTTCATCACCTCAATGCTGGATTGAAAGGCTGTGACTCCATCATGCACCACTCCCCATAGATCAAAAATATAAACCTCATAATTATCTGCAATTTCTCTCAGTCTATGTATATGATTGATGCCATTGATCATACAATACCTCCGACAAACCACTCAGATGCAATAGATAGATTTTGTTCGCTCAAAAATTTGCGTTTTGGCAGGTCATGAGCACCGCATACCACAACGATTTGAGTGGCACCTTTAACCTTGGCTGCGGCCTTGGTTTCTTCAATTAACTCATGCCCAACAGATTGCCAAAGATTTTCGGATTTCATGCAGAAGTCATCAATCATCAACGTCAGGCGGCCTGGATTATAAACTTCTGGAGCAGGCATGAGCTTGCCAATGACAAATCCAAGGATTTCTTTGGCATCGCTTTCTGCAGTGAATATCACATAATTTTTATCCTCTATACCCATAGCGTATTAAAATTAGGCGTTTAAGCCATTTCAAAATCTGCGTCCATAAATTTTTTTATGTCATTCTTGTGTCGGTCGAT
>JBJSZW010000201.1:0-6185 GCA_046090565.1 Gammaproteobacteria bacterium | reverse complement strand
AAAAGATTTACCAGTTTAACGTAAGGTCAACGATCAAATTAAGAGTGGACATGGATTTCAGCAGAGATTTATAGTACAGTGCTTTGAACATATTAAAAGCTAAATACTAAATAAAATAGAACCTGAGGTGCTGCATAGTGAACACAGGAACGCTTATTTGTATCCAATCAACGAAAAAATCAGTATTGTCTAAAACTCAAAGCATTTTTAATAATAAAATTAAAACTGTTGAGAAATTAAGAAGTCAATTAAAAAATTGGCAAGCAATGAATTTATCTATTCATAAAAAACAAACGCAACTGTTAGAACCTATAAGAAAAACCTTATTAGAAAAAAAGATACAGTTTTGTTTTTTATTAGATGAAATTTATACAAACCCTGAATACAAATTAAATAAAAATCAAAAAGAATTTTTGTATGACCTGCTTTCAAGATTAACCAATACTGTGAAAAGTGAGGGTGGGGGTGCGTGCATAGACCCACTATTTGAATGTTATGGGCGTGAAAGGTTTAAGGAAGAGGCGGATGAATTTTCAGCTGGAATCGCTGCCATGGTAAAAGAAATGTGGGATGTTGATCTTGATTTAGGATATGATGCAAGAAATTGAAATTCAGAATGAGTTTGATTTTATGTTTTCTTGAGAATTTTTAATCGCTCAAAAATATTCAGAGCATATACTCCTAATGGCTTGTGTTTGATTGATCATGTAAGGGCTACTATAATATCTGTAAAGATAGTTTTTGAATATAAGAGATATTATGATATCAATAAATATGATGACGCCCCAAGAAATGCAAAAGGCAATAGCGCTTCAATTACGCGCTTTAAGGCTTGAACGCAATTTAAGCCAACAGACTTTATCAGAAAGATCTGGGGTGAGTTATGGCTCTTTGAAAAAGTTTGAACAAACAGGGCAAATTTCTTTGGAATCATTGCTAAAATTGGCTTTAATCCTGGGCTGTATGGATGATATTAAAGCTTTATTTGAGCCACGGCCTCTTTCCAAGGCATTATCGCTGGATGAATTAATCGAAGATAAAAAAAGAAAAAGAGGCAGAAAATGAGTATTTTAAGCCAAAATCTGGTTCATGTTTATTATCACGGGGCTTTAAATAAGCAGCTGATGGGTCGATTGCTTCTTAAAAATAGACAAATATTCTTCGAATACGATGCCGATTTTATCAAAACTGGTTTGGAATTATCGCCTTTTAAACTGCCCTTAAAACCAGGTGTTATAGAATCCAATGATCGAACGTTTGAAGGCTTATTTGGCGTATTTAATGATAGCCTGCCTGATGGTTGGGGACGATTGCTTTTAGATCGTAAATTAATGAAGGCCGGATTGAATCCAAATAACCTTTCCCCACTGGATAGGCTTTGTTTTGTTGGGAACAAGGGTATGGGAGCGCTTGCTTTTGAACCTGAAAATCAAAATACAGGTTTAAATTTAAGCTATGATTTAGATGAAATTGCAGGTGAAATTCAAGCTACTTTAGATGAAAATGATGCTTATGTGGATGATTTGCTGATCTTAGGAGGATCTTCCGCAGGGGCTCGTCCTAAAGTATTGCTTCATATAGATCATGAAGATTGGCTGATTAAATTTAGGTCCAGTTTGGATCCCAAAGAAGTCAGCAGTATTGAATACGCCTATCACCTGATGGCCAAAGAGGCTGGGCTTATTCTGCCAAAGGCCAAGCTTTTTCCTTCAAGAAAAGGTCTAGGATTTTTCGGTGTTAAACGCTTTGATCGCAATGGCAATGAACGTATCCATATGCACAGCATGACAGGCCTTTTGCATGCGGATCACCGCGAAGCATCGCTTGATTATGAAAGCATCATGAAAGCAACTCTTTTTTTGACGAAAGATATAAAACAGTCTGAAATACAATTTAGAAATGCTGTTTTTAATGTTTTAAGCCACAATCGCGATGATCATTCTAAAAATTTCTCATTTTTAATGGATGGCAGTGGTAATTGGACTGTATCGCCAGCTTATGACTTAACGTTTTCTTCTGGCCCCGCAGGGGAACATTCCACCCTGCTCATGGGGGAAGGGAAAAACCCAAGCAAAGCACATTTGTTAAAATTGGCCAGTCTTGGTAATATTAAGCAAGACAAGGCCTTAGAGATTATTGCTCAGGTTCTTAAAGCAACTGAGAAATGGGGTCAATTTGGACTCGAAACTGGTATTTCAAAGTTACAAACTAAAAATATTGGCGAAGCTTTGAGTTTGATTCGTAAAAATTTTGGAATTTGAGAGTAAAGTGAATTTAGTATTTCATATAAAATTTAGGAAAATTTATGCCTATTCATAAAGAAAAAATAACTGGTTTCTTGGAGCGACTGAGTGTAAATTTAGATTCGGAGCAACTTGAAAAACGTTTGGCGCCTAAACATGGAGAGTTTAAACCAAGGCTGAGGCATTCTAAAACCCTTGATAAAAATAGCATTGAAAAACACTGGAAGATTTTACGAGAACAAACAGATCTTACGGAAGAAGATCAAGCAATCCTAGCGGATGGGGATTCTTTGGAACAAATTGAGGCTTATTCAAAAAATATAGAAAACTGTATCGGAACCATAAAATTACCGCTGGGGATTGCAGGGCCTCTTCGAATTAACGGCCTTTTTGCACAAGGCGATTACTACCTGCCTTTGGCAACGACAGAGGCTGCATTGGTGGCTTCTTATGCGCGAGGTTCGCAATTGATCACAGATGCCGGCGGGTGTACGACTGTTATTTTAAACGAGGGGATTACGCGTTCGCCAGGATTTATATTTAAAAATTTGTTTGAAGCTAGCCAATTTGCTTTATGGGCTAATAGTCAATTTGATATTTTTAAGCAAGTAGCAGAGGCTACCACTCGATTTGGAAAATTAGTGGATGTGCGAACAACGGTGGAAGGCAATCATGTTTATTTGAATTTTGATTATTATACGGGTGATGCATCCGGCCAGAATATGGCAACCATTGCTTCTGCTGCAATACTTGAACATATTAAGCAAAATACCCCCATTCAGCCAAAATATAGCTTTGTTGAGGCTAATCTTTCAGGAGATAAAAAAGCCTCTGCTTTATCGTATTTATCCGTTAGAGGCAAAAAAGTGAGTGCAGAAGTTAGATTGGAAAAAACATTGGTAAAGCGATATTTGCACACAAGTCCAGAGACTATGGTTGAATATTGGCGCATGGCTGCTTTAGGAGGAGTGATGAGTGGCAGTATTGGTACTCAGGCACATTATGCCAATGGCCTAACAGCGCTTTATATTGCCACAGGACAGGATGTGGCCTGCGTTTCTGAATCCAGTATTGGTGTGACGCGCTTAGAACTTACAGAAGAAAAAGATCTCTATGCTGCTGTTACATTGCCTAACATTGTTGTTGGAACGGTGGGTGGTGGCACAAAGCTGCCCTCACAATCGGTTGGCTTGAAACTTTTGGGACTTCAAGGCGCTGGAAAAGTGCATGCTTTGGCCGAAGTGTGTGCTGCTTGCTGTTTGGCTGGTGAGCTTTCTATTATGGGAGCACTTTGTGCCGGGGATTTTACATCAGCACATGAGCGTTTAGCACGAGGATCTAAAAATACAAAATGAATATTTCAATGCAAAAAATATCTCTTATAAAAAGACTGTGGATTTACCAAAAAGAGCGTTTCCCTGTTCTAAAACATGGAATTTTAATTGGATCCTTCAGTTTTTGTTCTGTTTGTCTTTCATCCTTGCTTCGTCAAAATAATATATGGCCTGATATTCAAACAAGTTTGACTGCGTTCTTTTGTCTTTTTCTTTTTTTTCTAGAATTGAGAATCCTAGATGAATTCAAAGATGCTGAAATTGACGCAAAATTTCGTCCGGAACGACCAGTTCCTCGTGGTTTAATCAGCCTTGGAGAGTTAAAATTTATAGGAATGCTGTCTGTATTGTTACAGTTGGTTTTAACATATTATCTAAATTACAAACTAATTTTTTTATTGGTATTGACTTGGGTTTATATGGCCGCCATGAGTGTTGAATTTTTTATTGGCAATTGGATAAAAAAACGCCCATTAACTTATCTTTGGACGCATATGTTAATAATGCCCCTGATTGATTTTTTTGCAACAGCTTGTGATTGGTTAACATTCAGTAATAATCCTCCTTCGGGGCTTATTGGATTTTTAGTGGTTAGTTTTTTCAATGGTGTAGTGATTGAAATTGGTAGAAAAACATGGGCTCCAGAGCAAGAACGACTGGGGGTGGAAAGTTATAGTAAAGAATGGGGTATTAGGCCTTCAATTGTTCTGTGGTGGATGGCCATGGGACTTGCGTTTGTGTTTGCTTGTATGCTTGCGTTTCAAATTAACTTTTTTTATCCTGTGTTTATTATATTATCCGTATTGCTTGGTTTTTTATTATATTTAGGTTATTCTTTTATAAAAAAACCTACTTTAAAAAAATCAAAAATGCTTGAAAATTTTTCGGGACTGTGGGTTGCAATGCTGTATTTAATATTAGGAATTCTTCCTATGGGAGTTCGTTTATGGATCAATTAAAATTATTAGAATTAATTGTATTGTCTAATGCTGTCGCAGATTCTTTAATAGTAGGTAGAAAAGCTGCTAACTTGGCAGCACTTAAAGAAAAATTCAGTATTCCAGAGTGGTTTGTGATTTCTCCACAGGCTTTTTTTAATTCTTTATCTTCGCTGCAATTGGAAGCCCTTAACAAGGGAGATTCTGTTAGAAATTTTGTTCTGAATAAGGCTATTTTAGAATCAATCCAATCTGCCTTGAAAAAAATAATGCTAGAAGATTCAGAATGTTTTGCTGTTCGTTCATCTGCCGTGGATGAAGACAGTGAACAAGCTTCGTTTGCAGGTCAATTAGAAAGCTTTCTAAACGTAGCGCCAAACCAAATTCCTGAAAAAATATATGCAGTTTGGAATTCAGCATTTTCAGAGCATATTATGCATTATAGAAAAACTTTTACCAATAACCAGCATGGGATACCTGCCGTTATTGTGCAGCGCATGGTAAAAGCCGAAATAGCAGGGGTTGCGTTTAGTGCTGATCCACTGACGGGCCATTCGGATATTTGTGTTATCAATGCCACGCTTGGCTTGGGCGAGAAACTAATGTCTGGAGAAGTAAGTGGAGATACGTATTTTTTAAATAAAAATGGAATTTTAAAAAAACAGAATTTAATAGGACAGTCGGCAATACTAAACTCAGAAAATATTTCTAAAATTATAAAGCTTTTGTTAGAAGTAGAAAAACATTTTGGGGTTGCTCAAGATATTGAATGGGCGATTGAAAAAGATGTGTTGTATTTACTTCAAGCTCGCCCGATTACAACACTTAAAAATCAAACCATTGCAGGGTCCAAACGTATAGTGTGGGACAATAGTAATATTGTAGAAAGTTACAGTGGCGTTACAGCTCCCTTGACTTTTTCTTTTGCACGTTATATTTACGAACATGTGTACATTGAGTTTTGTAAACTGATGGGTGTTTCAAAATCAAAAATAGATTCTGAAAGTAATTCTTTCAGAAATATGCTAGGTTATGTAAATGGGCATATTTATTATCATTTATTAAATTGGTACCGTGTATTGGCTTTGTTTCCAGGATTTAAAATAAATCGAAAATACATGGAAGAAATGATGGGGGTAAAAGAAGCGCTTCCAGAAGAATTAATAAGCGAAATTATTCAAAAAAAACCAACAATGTTTGAGAAAATAATAGATATTTTCAGCTTAACTCGGACTTTAGGTGGTTTAATCTGTCAACAAATAATTTTTAAAAAAACAATTCGATCTTTTTATGAGAGGCTAAATAAAGCACTTAAAACCTCAGAGAATCTTCAGAAATTATCATTAGAGCAATTGGCTACAGAATACCGTTTATTGGAAAAAAAATTACTTAAAGCCTGGGATGCGCCCTTGGTGAATGATTTTCTGTGCATGATAGCTTTTGGATTATCTAGAAAATTGCTTGAAAAATATGTGGGAAATGAAGGACTTAATTTTCATAACGAAATAATGATTAGGCGCAGCCACAGGTTGCGCTCCTTGGTCCGCTCCTTGATCTTGACCAGCACATACGCGTTGAGCAGCTGACCCACCAGGTAGCCGCAGATGCTCGCGAGCACGATGCGGGGGACGAAGCCGAGAACGGCCTCGAACGCCTCCTGGTTGTCATAC
>JBJSZW010000200.1:0-4900 GCA_046090565.1 Gammaproteobacteria bacterium | reverse complement strand
ATGATGCTTTGGATGCTGTAAGAAATGCGCAAGTATTTCTGAGAGCCAAAGAGAGTTTTCAATTTTGTTCTTAGAACCCCTCGGCTTCAGCCGTAGGGAGTTTCAGATCGCTTTTCCCAACGCCATTTTAAATTTTTATTTTTGAAAATTCTGGACCATTGCTTTTTAGTATAGGTTGGTGTGATTGCTCTGCGACCAAAGAATTGGCCATTCAAGGTAATTCCAAACTGAGGTTAAGCTAAAATCTCCAAAGCCAATGCCAAAGCTTCTCCACCGCCAATACAAAGGCTGGCAATGCCTCTGTTTTTTCCAGTATTTTTCAGGGCATGGAGTAAGGTGGTAACAATACGGCTGCCAGAGGCTCCAATGGGATGACCCAGGGCACAAGCTCCGCCATAAATATTGACTTGAGCGGGGTTTAAGCTTAATTCTTGCATAGCCGCTAAGGTGACTACTGCAAAAGCTTCATTGATTTCAAACAAATCAAAATCAGAAGTTTTTTGACCCAATTTGGCGCAGAGTTTTTGAATGGCTGAAACGGGCGCTGTTGTAAACCAGGCTGGATCATGGGCATGGCCGGCATGGCCTAAAATGCGAGCCAGTGGTTTGATACCCAATTTTTGAGCAGTGCTTAAAGAGCTGATGATCAGAGCAGAAGCGCCGTCAGATAAACCACTAGAATTGGCTGCTGTTACAGTCCCATTTTCACGAAAGGCTGGTTTTAGATGGGGAATTTTTTCAGGTTTGGCTTGAGTGGGTAATTCATCTTGATCCAATTCAGGGAAAGTGGCTAATTCTGGTTTAAAAGAACCATTTTTATGAGCATTTTGAGCCTTTTCTAGTGAGTGTAAGGCAAATTCATCTTGGGTTTGGCGAGAGAGTTTGTATTTTTCTGCGGTGTTTTCTGCAAAAACGCCCATCAATTTGCTTTTGTCATAGGCATCTTCTAGGCCATCTAGGAACATGGCATCTTTGATTTGTCCATGCCCCATACGCATGCCTTTTCTGGCCTTGTCGAGCAAATAGGGCGCATTGCTCATGCTTTCCATGCCGCCTGTAATAAACAGCCCGGAGTGTCCAGATAGAATGCTTTGAATCGCAAAAATAGCCGCTTGCATGCCAGAGCCACAGACTTTGTTCACGGTGCTGCAGGGCGTGCTTTGATCCAAACCTGCACCCAAGGCAGCTTGGCGCGCAGGAGCCTGGCCTAGGCCAGCTTGTAGAACACAGCCCATAAATACTTCGGTTTCGATATCAGAAGATTTTAACTGAGCAGGCGTTAATCCTGTATTTGAAAGTGCTTGCTGTATGGCCTTGCTGCCCAGTTGTGGGGTTGTGTAATTGGTGAGTTTTCCTTGAAAGCTTCCCATTACGGTTCTAGCGGCACCTAAAATAACAGCTGTGGTTTCTGGGTTGGATTGCATATTATGAACCTCCATGTAAAAATAAAGTCAGATTTTTTTTAAATCAATATATATAATATTAGGATATCTTAGATATGACAATCCCTGTACGTACTCGATTTGCACCCAGCCCAACGGGCCATTTGCACATAGGTTCTGTAAGAACTGCTCTTTATGCTTGGCTTTTTGCGAGAAAACATGCGGGAACTTTTATTCTTCGAATTGAAGACACCGACCTAGAGCGATCTAAACCCGAGTACGTCGATGGTATTTTAGCCGGCATGCAATGGTTAGAACTCGGTTGGGAACAAGGCCCTATTTTCCAAACCCACAGAACAGCCCGTTATTTGCAAGTCGCCCAGCAGCTTTTTGAGCAAGGTCAGGCCTATTATTGCAGTTGCAGCCAAGAACGCTTGAACCAAGTGCGTGAAAATCAATTGGCGGTCAAGCAAAAACCCAAATACGATGGGCATTGCCGGAACATGCAATTGGAGCCCCTAGATCCAAAAGATCCAAAAGCTTTATCTCGGGTCCTGCGCTTTAAAAATCCACAAGATGGCTTGGTGACCATAAATGACGTAGTGTATGGCGATATTAATATTCACAATCAGGAATTGGATGATCTGGTTCTATTGCGCAGCGATGGCAGCCCCACTTATAACTTTACCGTGGTCGTAGATGATCTAGACATGCAAATTACCCATGTTATCCGTGGGGATGATCACATCAACAATACACCCAAGCAAATCAACTTATTTAAGGCCTTGGGGGCCAATTTGCCCATTTATGCCCATATCCCCATGATTTTGGGGCCAGATGGCCAAAAATTATCCAAACGCCATGGTGCTCAGGATATCCTAAGCTACAGAGCACAGGGCTATTTGCCTGAAGCTTTGTTAAATTATTTGTTGCGCTTGGGCTGGTCACATGGGGATCAGGAAATTTTTAGCCGAGATGAAATGATCGCGAATTTTAATCTTGAATCCATTCACCGTTCTCCTGCGGCCTTGAATCCAGACAAATTAAACTGGTTGAATCAGCATTATTTAAAGCCCTGTGCTTTTTCTGATATTCAAAATCAACTCTTAGATGTAGCAGATGCTTTAGGCTTGGCACTTCGAAAATCACCAGAAAAACTAGAAGCCATTTGGCAATACCAAAAAGAAAGAAGCAAAACACTGGTGGAATTATTGCAACAAAGCCAATTTGTATGGCAAGCGCCGGATCCTGCTCAAATAACTCTGAATGCCGAACAAATCGCGGTTTTAGTCGATTTTATGGCGGTACTTAAAACAGTAGAAGCATCCCATTGGCAGCCAGAGCATTTAAAAAGTTTGATTGCGGATTTCTTAAAAAATCAAAATTTAAAAATGCCCGCCCTAGGTATTCCTTTGCGTTTGGCTTTAACAGGCACTACAGTGTCCCCAGCCTTGGATATTACTTTGTTTTTAATTGGACAGGAAGCAAGTTTAGCCAGGCTCGAGATTTGTAACTATATTTAGTAGTTATAAGCTTTTTTGCTCAAGGAGGAGCCATGCCCAGACTGTCAGTTTTTTCCTATCGTTTTAAGTGGTGGTTGATTTACCTATTTAGTATTGGCTTAGGTATTGTGCTTATTATGTCCAATTTAGGTTCGGTACTGAATATGGATTTACCCCCCCAAGAACGCTGGGTGCCCTTGGAACAAGATTCTTTTTTTCATGCCAGGCGTATTCTAGATACCGCCAAAGATCCAAGCCATTTTTACGAATTCGATCCTAAAATACAAGCCCCAGAAGGTGCTTGGTTGGTTTACCCCTGGTTCTATGATTATACCATGGGCCTGATTTTAAAGGGCTTCATTTTCGTATTTCCAGAGGTCAATCCCATAGAAATCATGAATTATTTACCCATGGGTTTATTTTTAATCAATAGTATGATTTTTTTGGCTCTGACGGGTACTTTAGAATTAAAATTGGGCCTGCGATTTTTAGCCTTACTTTGTTTTACCTTGTTACCGATTAATACAGGTTTGCACATGGTTGGGCGCCTGGATCACCATGGGGCGGAATATACCTTCGTTTTATTAAGCCTGTGGCTGGGCATGGAATTTTTAAAACGACCTGAAAAAAAATGGGCAACCATCGGCTTGGCTTGGAGTTTGGTATTTGCACTTGGTATTCAGCCAGGTTTAATTTTATTGCAATTTTTATTTTTAGGAACTTTGTTTTTAGAATGGATTTTAAATAAAAAACTAAATAAAAAATATGATTTCAAGTTGTTTATGATCCATTTTTTTATAGCCAATCTCGCCCTTTTATTGCCCGCAGAGCCTTTTAGAAAATTCATGTTTTCCCTGTATCTTTTGGGGTGGTTTCAGGCTTTAATGGCATTGATCACAGCTTTTGTATTTTTCTACATGAAAACACATATTTTTAATATTAAAAACTTATCTAAATTAATTTTATTTTGCTTAATTCTAAGTATGCCTGCTTGGCCTGAATTAAAATTGGGTGCAGATTTTATCTTCAATCGCATTGATTATTTGAAAAATACCTCTGAAATGCAACCTCCTGGTGGTTTTTCTTATAAAAGTTACACGGTTTTATTTTGGATCTTCCCTTTTTCTCTTTTGCCTTTATTGGCTTGGTGCTTATTAAAAGGAGGGATTTGGCGTTATTATTTTTTAATACGTATTGTTTTTGGCTCTTTTTTATTGCTCATGCAACAGCGATTTCATTACCACGCTAATTTTGCCTTATTCTTGCCCATTATTTTTGTTTTAGATTTTTTAAGCACCAAGCCAATACAATTTAAATACAAAGCTTGGGTGTATTGGGGATTAATTCTAAGCTTAGTAGGCGTCTATGTGTATGCAATACCTTCTTGGCGTTACATTGCCAAAATGCCGGAACAAGGGCAAGCACGCGAAAAAAGTTTATTGGGTTCAGCATGGGATTATCAATTGGGATTTTATTTACTCAATCGTTTAAAAGCAGAATGCTTAAAAGATCCAGGCTTGGTTTTAGCAGATCCCCATATCGGGAACTATATTCGTTTTCACACAGAATGTTCGGTGCTATCCACCCGCATGTTGATTGCTCCTCAGGATATAGAAAAGGCCCTTAGAACTCAGGCCTTGTTTGATGGCAGTCAAGAAGATTTTTTAAAGGCCTCAGAACCGATAAAATATGTCTTTGCCAGTGGCCTAACAGGCATGGGGGAATCTGGATTTAATATTCAGTTGAATAATAACAACGGGCTTCAGGCCCAACTGATTTTTGGACAGCCTTATGAATGGGATAAAAATTTTCAACTCCTAGCAGAACAGCATGTTAATTTTGAAAATATGCAATCACCTCAAAAAATTGTTTGGGGGCGTTTGTTCAAGATTCGGAAAAAATTCTAGCTATGGTCGAAAGTCATATATAGTTTTTCAGAAAATGTTTTTGGCGAAAACAACCAGGTTTATGCAACAGCCAACTCCTGGTAAAATCCAAATAATGACAAGACCTCTT
>JBJSZW010000199.1:0-4166 GCA_046090565.1 Gammaproteobacteria bacterium | reverse complement strand
CTGGCACAAAGGCTGTACAAATGTGGCAGGGTTGTTGAGCCTCTAAAAGCCCTGATCCAAAAAAATCATGAAGAAAAAACAGAAATAAATTTAGAATTAGAAAAAAACAGACATGCACTTTCAAGTCCTTTGTTTTTATGTTTTGTAGGGCATGTTGCCATTTTATTTAAAATAAAACAATTTGAATCGAATCAAACCACTATTTTTAATATGCATTTATCTGCCAATAAAGATATTCCTGAAGCATTTATTTATTTGGCTTGGTTGGAAACTTTAGGGCATGAAAAAGCCCCTTTCTATCGAAAAAAAAATAAAAAAACAATCAATTTTACTTTAAATTATAAATCTCTGTTAAAAATGTTATACAGTTGGATATTTTTTATTTCCTACCAGCTGGGTTTATCTAATAAATCCATACTCACTGAAGGAAAAGTGTATATTTTATTTCAATATTTAATGAATAGTATTGCCTATTTTTCCATCACCAAAGCAACACAGACTGAAGAAATTCAAAAAATTTTAGATACCCTAATTCATGCCTATTTTAGATTCGTTTATTTTTTGAAGCTTAATCATCCAGATTCTAAATTATTGGCTAAAATTATTGAAGACTCAAAGCCTAGTTTTCAAAAATACACCAAACAAAATATAGATGATTATTTTGAAGCATACAATCAAGAAATATATGGCTTAGATACTTATTTGGCAAGTTTATTAGAATCGATGGATGTTATAGATTATGTGAATAGATACCATGCAAGCCTTGAAATAAAACCAGACTTGTACAAAGAGCCATTTAAAATAGCATATGCTTTTGGAAGACGCGCTTTATCAATAAATATTTTGGATTTAAAAAAGATACATGATAAAGACACTCGAAATACAAAAATAGCCGAAAGTTTAACATTCGCAAAACGTTTACAAGATCAGGGTATGAGTGAAGAAACTGCTTGTATGCATTTGTTTGAAAGCTTACCGAAATTAATTTCAGACAATAAGGTTTATATTTTAAATTTCATAAAAATATTAGAAAGAAAATTCTCGAATCCAAATGTAAAAGCTTCTTTGGAAAGCTTTGTTAATCAAAGTCTTTCAGAAGAATATCCGCGCAGTTACGATGAATTGTTCAGGGCTTTAATCGCTTTTTGGTACATTTTCGAAAACCCTGAAACTTTAAGATTTGGCCTCGGGTTACTGGCGAAATCCTATTTGGGAGGCCTCTATAGCGCTATTAATCCTTGGTTAATCCAAATGGGTAAGGCCTTTATTTATTCAAAAGATGTGAAAAGATACGAATATTTTGCCTGGTTTTTGAAAATTATTCATGTGCACCCCCTGAATGCGAAACTTACCCCAATCGTAAAAGAAATAAAACGTTATGAAAAAACCAACGGGAATGATAGCCGGATTTTAGAAAACATACTCAATCTTTCTATGGATCAAAAAACGCTTTGTGAAATCGCAAACAGTTGGTTTTCTGAATCAGGTCTTGAAACTTTACCTGTTTATGATCCCAAAATAATAAAAAAACAAAATTTAATCAAAGAAATATCTCAAAAAATAGCACTCGAATTTAACCCCATATTTTCAAATCTAATAGAATTAAATATTATGGCGGCGCAAGGATTTCGTGTTGCGAGTATAAAACAAGATTATTTGGTTTTGTTAAAAAACAATCCTCTCAGTGAAAAATACAAAGATCAAATTTTTGAGTTAGGCTCTAGAATAGCTGGATTTACAAATTATAGAATAATGGTTCAAAAATTGTTGGATGACAATCAGGGCGATCCCAGAGAAATTAATTATCCCTTATTGTTTAATATAGAAAGGAATCAGGCACCAAATGCTAATTTCCTAATCTATTCCAAAATGCGATTTTTAAGTGAAAGAATAAAATGCATACAAAGTAGTTTTGAAGACTTAAAAAAACTAATCAATATCTTTATAGAATTCAATTTAATGAAAATCGATCCAGAACTGGGAGTCTTGTATAAAGATCAAGTATTAAACCAGTTCAATCAATTCATAAAACAAGTGAATTATTTTTCAAAACAGGCCCTGTGCCAAGCAGATTCTTTTGTGAGTTTTATACGCGGGCTAAAATTAGATCTTAAAAATACCCTCAGCGCATTTGAAGAAAAATATCCCCTAAGCATGGAAGAGAAAAAAGACTTGGAAGAATTTTTGTTTATTCCAGAAAAAAAGCCTATGGCTCTTACTGAACAAAAAATTTAAAAGATTTTAGAGGTTCTAGAAATTCTAGGCTTACTTAAAACCAGCAACGCTGGAATACACCCAATGTGCTTTAACGCCCGTTGCTGCATTTTGGGTGAAAGTATTTTCTATAAAGCGTTTAAGCACTGCCTGAATTTTTTCAAAATTGTCCGTAATAAATTCATAGGCTTCTTGAATGAGCTTAAATTTTTCGTTTAATTCCTCTTTTTTTAGGGCGCTAGCATCTGCGTTTTTATCAGGATGAAATTTCTTGGCTAGTTTATTGCGGGCCGCTTTGATTTCCTCTAAAGAGGAATGCATAGATACACCCAATAGGCGGTATTTCAAGGCGACAGACTGTTCATCGATTCTAGGGTTCATATATTTGAAGTGTAAAACAAAGCCTAATAAAATTTTTTCCAGTTCAAATTTTCTGTTGGCCCATGTTAAAGATTTGACGAACCAGAGTATATGCAGCTATAAATTGATAAGGGATGATTAATAATCAAGCTAAATAACTAAAGCCAAATAACTTAAAGAGATGATTTATGGAAGAAACCCTGGAATTGATAGGTCGAAGTGCAGCCATTAAAATGGTGGAACAGCAAATCATCAAAGTCGCCAATAGCAATAGCAGCGTCTTAATTCTGGGCGAATCAGGAACTGGCAAAGAATTAGTCGCCCGTTTGATCCATCAGCATTCTTATAGAAATAAAAAACAATTCATGGCCGTTAATTGCGGAGCCATACCCGCAGATTTATTAGAAAGTGAACTCTTTGGGCATGAAAAGGGCGCTTTCACAGGGGCCATACAAACCCGCTTGGGGCGATTTGAAGTAGCACATGGCAGCACCTTACTCTTAGATGAAATAGGTGATATGCCGATTGCCATGCAAGTTAAACTTTTGCGTGTACTTCAAGAAAAAAGCTTTGAACGCGTGGGTAGCAACAAAACAATAAAAACAGATGTTCGTGTGATTGCAGCAACCAATAAAAATTTAGAAGAATTAATCTATGCCAATCGTTTCAGGGAAGATTTATACTACAGGCTCAATGTCTACCCCATAGAAATTCCAGCCCTTAAAAACAGGACTGAAGATATCCCCATTTTAATTAATTATTACTTAGCCCAGTTTAATACCCTGAATAATAACCAAAACAATATTTCAGATTCTGCCATGGAAATTTTAATGCAATACCCCTGGCCCGGTAATGTACGCGAACTCTCCAACTTTGTAGAACGCTGCTGCCTGGTCCATCAAAACAAAGAAATCTTACCAGAAGATCTACCCGAGAAATTCTTAAATACCAATAAAAATCAAACCAATTCAAAAATACAAAGCTTTTCAGAAATATGGGCAGGTTCACAGGAATTTGTTGAAAATTTTAACCTCAAAGACTTTTTACAAGATTTAGAAATAGACCTAATCAAAAAAGCATTGGATCAATCCAATGGTGTAGTATCCCGCGCCGCTGGTAAATTAGGTATAAAACGAACCACTTTGGTGGAAAAACTTAAAAAATACTCCCTTTAATTGACTAACCTTATATACATATCGTAAATCTTAAATATTAGGATGTATATACATGTCAACGTTTCCTCCTTTATCTACTGAATCTACTGAAGAACTAGAGAAGAAACTTAAAGAAGGATTGGCTGATTCTTCAGAACGGTCAGCAGCTTCTGCTTCTTCCCCAGTTTCAACACCACCCGCTGCCGCCTCCTCCGGTTCAGCTAACCTTGGTTTGGAAATTGAAGGTAAAAAACCAGAAGCAGGTAAAACAGCGGAAGACAAAGCAGCAGCAGACAAAGCAGCAGCAGATAAAAAAGCGGCGGAAGACAAAGAAAAATTATCAGGTGTTGTAATTACAGGCCAAGGGGACGATCCAGAGGCCTCAATTAGCAAAGACAAAGACGATGATTATATAAATGATGATTTAGCAGTTATTCC
>JBJSZW010000198.1:0-9256 GCA_046090565.1 Gammaproteobacteria bacterium | reverse complement strand
TTCCCCCTCCATAACTAATATTATTCAGGGTTGAAAAAAAGTATTGCATGTTGATCCATTCTGCAACAATCATGGGCGCTGTTAAAATAGTTCTAAGAAAAATGCCCTGAGGATCTATTTTGTAATCATAAGAATGTAGAAAACACCTGCCATCAAGATCCAAGGAAGATGAAAGTTCTCGGGGGCCTATAATGAATGCAGCATTACGAGCTAGGCCCCATTCAGGGCGCACTTCTGCCCAATCAAGGGCAGGATATTGAGCCCTCTTAAGGCCAGAATAAACAGTATTTAAAACTTGATTCGAATACAAAGTTATTTCATGGGTAGTGGTGTTGTGCTCTGCAGCAATGAAAACAGTTTCCTTAGGAATTAAAATGCCATTTTTAGCAAGTTCAGTTCTAACCTCAGAAAGATTGATGATAGAAGCCAGTATTTGTGCATTATTTCCTCCTCGTTTTCCGCCACAGGCACCACAGTCTAAGGCGCTGGCGTAGGCATTATTTTCGGTTTTACTGCCGTGTCCACAGAACACAATCACGGGGGCAAAGTTATCCACTAAACCAATCATTCTGAGCACATTTTCTGCATAATTACATTTTTCTGTTAAAGAAATATTCTTATCAGAAGGTTCTAGATAAATGCTTGAATCATCAGGTTTAATAAATAAATTTTTAATGCCAGATGCCCATTTAGGAAAAAAAGTTTTTAATCCCATCCACAGTCCTGCGAAAGCCCCTAAAGTTTCAGCCAGAGCAAAGGGGGTAGAAAAATTATATTTTAAAGATTGATAAATTTTTTTAAAAAATGTTTGTTGAACAGGGCGGTTTTGTATAGCCTTGTGTTTAGGTTCTAAAAGTACAGGGCATGAAGAATAAGTTGCACCTGTCAGTTGATTCTCAATTGACAATGGAATGCCAAAAAAACCGGCAAAACCGAAAGTTTGGTAATTCCCGGTAGATTCCAAGGCTCTTCGAAGGGGTTCCGATCGAACATCAATACAAAAAACCAGTTGTGCTTGAGGTTGTGTTCTAGAATGCATTTCAGATCCGTAAGTGATGCGGATACTTTGTCCAGCTAATTTTTTGAGCAAAGGAATTTGATAAGCCTTTTCTGTTTGTTTGATTTTATCTAAAAACCCAGTTGTAGAGTTGCTTAGATTTTTTTTATGCCAATCCACCAATACTTTTCCTTGGGGCCATAATAGACTCATAATAATCAATCGATACGCGATATAATCAACTTGAATCATGTTTGAAGAATTGCTTTTGTATTTGACATAGGAAGCCCAACCATGGAGAGTTGTTAGTAAGAGGGTGATAAATTCCAATGCATCGTTTTTAATAATTCTCAGAAATGATAAACATTGATCAATAGCGTGTTCAGGATCTTGAGGTAAGTTTTTTAAAAATGCAATATTTTCTTTTCTATTAAAATGTATTTTTTCATCATAAATTGCTAGCTTTTTAAAAGCTTGATACAAGCCCATGTTTCGAAAAGGCATGGTGATGGTGGCTTGTCCTTCATCACAATAAGCGGAAAGCCATTTGATGGTCTGAATATTTACCGCTTCCATTGCTTTCGGAATATTGGGTTTTTCGAAATAAACAGATCCTATTTGGAGGGCCTCTTCAATGGGCAGATCTTCAAGCCCTTGCAAAGGATTAACAGCGATTAAATTTTCTAATGGCCAAAATGTCGCAATCTTGGAAAAACTTTTCTTTACCAGATCTGCTGTTTTTAAAAAATTTTCTTGTAAAATAGCATCTGTTTTATAGGGGGAATATTCACTAGATAAATTCATGAAAGGCCTCATTGGTATTGGTAATGATTGCGATAAGCAGTAATTGTGCCTTGTGCAGGTTGGCTTGCATTCAGCGCTTTAACGTAGATCTTAAGTACCCAAGCGGGATAATAGCCGTTGCTTGTGGATGAAAATTTTAAAAACAAACCAACAAGCCAACTTAGGCTAAAAAGAATGCAGCCTACAATATGCAAGGAATTAAGGCTTTGTGTGCGCATTAATTGCATTGTTTCAAGTGTAGAAACAATAAAATAAACACTTAATCCATAAAGGGTTCCTGCGCCTAAATTTAAAAACAAAGCACAGATTAAGCTTTTAATTTTAAACGAAGGCCCTTGAAGTATGGGTAAAGCCAATTGAGTGCCAGCAATCAATACAATTATTATTAAAACCAAGGTGCTGTCTGATGCAAACCAAGTTTCATGGCTGGCATAAGAAAATGAAAAACTGCCCAATGTGCCGCATAAAAGAGCACAGACAAAAGAAATCACAGAAGGTGGGTAGGCAAGCTTTAAACGCTTTTCCTGTGCAGCACTACTGCTGGCGAGGAATAAATAAGATTTAAACAAGCCATGAAAGAGCAAATGTGTGAGCGCGAGAGGAAATAGACCAAGTCCACATTGAACAAACATAAAGCCCATTTGCCCCATCGTAGAGCATGCAAGCATTTTTTTTACGTCGTTTTGAATTAATTTCCATGAAGTACCCAATAGGGCAGTAAGCATTCCCATGCAAAATACAGCAAGCATGATGGTTTGATTTTGTAAATACAAGGGCGCAAAACGTATAAGAACAAAGCCCCCCCCATTGATTAATCCAGCATGCATAATGGCAGAAACTAGGGTTGGGGAGTTTAGTGAGCTGAGTAACCATTTGTGAAATGGCCAAATGCCCGATTGTGTCATGGCTGAGATTAACAATAAAATTAAGCTAACAGAACCTATAAAAGAGCCTATAAAAGCTTGAAAATTTTGGTTGTGTGGGTTGATGATTGAAGATATATGGGTTTCCTTGGTCTCCAAATAAAAGAGAAAAAATGCGATGCCCATACAAACGCTACTTAATAAAAAATGATGAGAAGCAATTTTTCCAGAAGCTTTGGCTGCCTGCCATTTGGATGAATGCACCATTAATTTTATAAGTATAAAATGACTAAAAGAAATGCTAAGCAATAAGATAAAAATATGATCCGTAGAAACCATGATCGTAATGGAAAGAATCAAAAATATAATCCGAAATAAAAAAATCGGGTATTTCGGATCACCTTTCATGTAGCGTGAAGAAAAGCTTAAAATACAGCAGCCAATGTAAAAAATAAGCCCGAGCATGATCAGGCTCAGGGCGTCAAATTGGTAAGATAAGTAAGTGTTCATTTAAGTAGGGTCCTCTGATCAAAAAAAGGTCAAAAATTGTAGACTTGATTTATTCTATCAAGCAATTTACTATTAGTAAAATTAATGATGCTAATATTTTATATTAGAAAATCTAATAATGGAGCCCTGTAGGTATGAGCGTAGATACAACAATGGTGCAGACTTTCATTGTGCTTGCCGAAACAATGAGTTTTACAAAGACCGCAGAGCGCTTGGGGTGCACACAATCAGCAATCAGCCAACAAATGATTAAATTAGAGCAACTTTTAGGTAAAGCACTTGTGGTACGGGGTAAGCATTTCATGCTCACTGCGGATGGAGATATTTTTTTAGGCTATGCCAGACAAATTTTTTCATTGCATCAGGAAGCCATTGATAGATTCAAACAACCAGAACTGGAAGGAGAGGTTCGTTTTGGATTGCCAGAAAATTTTGCAAGCACCTATTTACACGAGATTCTAGCTGATTTTGCTCGAAGTCATCCCAGAATATTGCTTAACATAGAATGTGATTTGACATGGAATCTTTTTGAAAAATTTAAGAAAAAAGGTTTTGATATCGTTTTGGTAAAAATGAATCGCCCTGAGGATTTTCCGAATGGAGTCGAGGTATGGTCTGAACCTTTGAAGTGGGTTGGTGATGCTAACTTAGTATATTCAAACAAACCTATTCCTTTGGTGTTATCTCCCCAACCTTGCGTGTATCGGAGGGCTTCCATTGACGCTCTCGAAAATATTGGGAAAGCTTGGCGTTTGGTTTTTTCTAGCAGCAGTTATACGAGCACGCTTGCTGCTGTAAAAGCTGGCATGGGCATTACTGTGATTCCAAGTACAATGATTCCAGAAGAATTAAGGGAAATAGAAACAAAAATGCTTCCTGTGCTTCCAAATACACATGTTTCTTTGCTCAAACAAAAAAAAGATGATTTAATAATCAATGCATTAGAGGGTTTTGTATTAAAAAAATTAAGACATCTAAAATAAACAATTTAAAATAAAAAGAGGGCGATACAAGGCCTTAAATCGCCCAGGAGCATGGTATAGGTGAAGCAGGCGGAATGGATGGGCATGATCTCCAGACCAATGCCCGCCTGGTTGAGTAGGCAGAGTAGACGAGCATGATCCAGTGCATTTTCTGTTTTAGAATAGGGCTGCTCGACGCCTAGAATAACTACTTCGGGTTTGTGGCTTTGTTGTATACAAAAATTTAAAAGCGCTGTTTCAGAAAACTTCCAATGTTCAATCATCTGATTGCCATTGAGCAGCACATTATTTTTATACCATTGTCCTTCAATCAAGAGACCTTGCTTTGGGCAATAGCTCTGGATGGTTTTCAGATTGGCTTTTGTATGGGAAAGAACCCTTTCAAGTTGCATTTGTTCTACAGTATAAAAGCTTCATTCTAAGTTGCACAACCCAGTCTTTTTAAGAGAAGATGGGGGCCATGATCAATATTGAAATCAGTCCGAAAATAAAACGCCGTCCCATTTGCTTGAATAAGCAGGCCCAAGGCTTGAATCAAGGCCTAGATCCTGTTTTGGCCCGTGTTCTGGCGGCTAGGCCTTGGCCCAATGATTCAGATGCGGGAACTGTCTTAGCACCAGGATTGGCTAGGCTTGATTCCCCCTTTTTATTAAAAGACATGGATAAGGCTGTGGCCCGCCTTACTTTGGCTCTGGATCGCAAAGAATGCATTGGTTTAGAAACGGATCATGACTGTGACGGGCAAACCAGCCATGCGGTCTTTCATGAAAATTTAATCAAAGTCTTTGGGCATTCACCAGAATTGTTAAAATCTTATATTGGGCATCGTTTGCAAGAAGGCTATGGTTTGTCTGAGGCCCTTTGCCAAAGAATTATTGCTGATCAACCTCGGCCAAGTTTAATCATCACTGCAGACAATGGCTCTGCTGATGAACCCAGAATAGCGAAGTTGAAAGCATTGGGCATTGATGTGATCGTAACGGATCACCATGAAATTCCGATCGAGGGAATTCCCAAAAGCGCCTATGCTTGTTTAAACCCCACGCGTACTGATTGTGATTACCCGGATCCCTATGTGGCAGGTTGCTTTGTGGCCTGGCTTTTTATGGCTGCCATGCGCAATGCCTGGATCAAACAAGGGCGCCTGCCTAGTACAACGCCACATTTAACAGAAACCTTGGATTTTGTGGCCGTGGGCACAGTGGCAGATTGTGTGAGCATGGCCCGTTCTGTGAATAACAGGGCGATTATTCAACAGGGTCTGAATTTGATCCAAGCAGGCACACGCCCTTGCTGGCGCGCTTTAAAACCAAGCTTGGGCCTGGGCCCACATAAATTAGCGGCTGAAGACTTAGGCTTTAAAATAGGGCCTTTGTTAAACAGCGATGGGCGCTTGTCTTCGGCCTTGGGCTCCGTGAGCTTTTTACTATCCAAAACAGATCAAGAAGCCCAGGAATGGATTCGGGTTTTAGAAGTTCACAACCATGAACGCAAGCAGATCCAAAAGCGCATCGTACAAGAAGGCGTAGAAAAGGCTCTTGATTTATTAGAAACGGGCAATCATGGCCTGGCGATTTTCTTAGAATCTGGGCATTCTGGGGTGCATGGCATTGCGGCTAGCCGGGTGAAGGATTTGTTTGGGCGGCCCACTGTATTTTTAGCACCTAAATTAAATCACAAAGATCTGATCACAGGTTCTGTTCGCGGAATCGATCATTTTCATGTGCGAGAAGCCCTGCAATGGGTGCAAGATCAGGATCAGATTTTATTGGCCTTTGGAGGCCATAAAGGAGCTGGTGGTTTGACATTTAGCCGAGACAATCTAGACAAATTCTTGGATTATTTTGAACGCTATTGTAAAAGCTTTTTAAGCCCAGAAGCCTTAGGGCCTATTATTTGGAGCGATGGTGAATTAAGCGCCCATCAAATTAATTTATCAACCGTAGAATTAATACAAGCCCTAGAGCCCTTTGGACGCGAATTTGAGGCCCCTAATTTTGAGGTGCGGGCAGAAATTAAAAGTATCAAATTCATGGGAGATGGCACCCATGCGCGGATCGGTGTGTTAATAGAAAATCGGCAATTTTCAGCGCTGTGGTTTAATTGTCGGAAAAAGGCTAGCGATCGATTTAATTTCAAGCCAGGGGATCAGGTAAGGATGGTTTTTAGTATGAAAAATTCCTACTATAATCATGAAACTCGTTTAGAGTTACAAATTCAGCATTTAATTAAGCTTTAAATTTTTGTTGTAGCTGAAGAAGATGCAGATTCAGAAAAAACTTTTTCAGCATCAATTCGTTTTTGTTCTAAATCACTAATAAAAATGAACGATCGTTCCATGTAAATGATTTGCTCTAGATGATGGATTAAGGAAGTAATTTGTTCGTGAATGTCTTGTAATTTTGGCAATGTTTTAAACTTCATGAATTTAGTAAAGGTTTTTTTGTAGTTTTTATTATGAATATGTAAAGCAGCTTCTTGATCGGTCGTGTTGTCTCCCGCAATAAAAATGTGTTTTTTTGTATCTAAATTATTTAAACCGGGAATTTCTGTATTGATAACATATTCAAAAATTTCTTTTTTCCATTCTGTATAGATGCTTTTATTAAATTGATCTGGGTATTTGTTTTTATAAAATTCTAAGGCTGATATTTTGTACATGGTAGGGCTTGTATTAATTAAATTTTCAAGATTAGGCAAGAAAAAATTAAGTGCTATTTGCATCCATAGTGAATCTGCGTTACTGATAAGAAACACTTTATCAAATTTTTTTTCAAGATTTTTAAATAAATTGATAATAGTATCTTGAACTTTAGCTAATAAATCCGAATAATCTTCTATTTTGCTGAGGTTTAAATACGATGTTGTAGAATTGGAACTTTGAGCTGTGAAGGTAGTTGGTTCAGGGGCTAAGAGTTTAAGTTCAGAAGTAGCTATTAGGGTATCGTCTAGATCGATAATGGCTATTTTATAAACTTCAGGAAATTTAATTTCAATAAGTGGTGTCGATTGATGTGCTGATTTTTTCATTTCATAAACGGGGGCGATAGGAGTAAACGATTTTGTTAAACCCAAATCTGAGAATAGCTGATCTAAAGAATCGCTGTCAGAGTCTGTATCGGCATTTGTATCTGCAATCTCATTTTTCTTTGAATCCATTTTATTTTCCTTATAAAATAATCAAGAAAAAAAGGTGTTAACCACATTTTCATCAAATTTAGAAGCTTCTTGTATATATCCTAATACAGTTTGAGTGTTTTTCCATCGGCCTTGGTTCATAATACTCATAAGGGAACCGCCGGCTCGAGCAGCAGCAGTTGCCAGGCCTCGCCTTAAACTGTGTCCACTGTATTCTTCCCAATGGGGTAAGTTAATAGCTTTGGCTAGGCGTTTTATAATATCGGAAATTGATTTGTCATTTAACTTAAAAACAGGCCCGGTTTTTATCTCAGAATATTCTAGCCAAGCTTTTAAAGCGGATACAGCACAAAGTGGTGCTTTGCCATAGGGTATGGCGCAAATACTGCCTTGGCCAAAGGCATCTGTTTTGGAACGTGGAATCAAAATTTCTAGGCCCTGTTCAACCCAAGTTAAATGCTCATATTCAATAGCCACTAATTCGCTGCGGCGAAAGGCCCCAAAAAATCCAATTTGAATCAATGCATTATTGCGGATAGCTTGAGCTTGTGCGGGGTTAAGTTCAGAGCAAGCTGTTTGTTTTAAAAACAGAACCATGGCCTCTATTTGTTCCAAACTTAGGGCGGGGGCCTTTTTTTTAGGGCTGCCATGGATGCGTCGAATGCCTAAGATCATTTTTTTGATCAAGGGGTTGTCTGTTGGGTCTGGAAATTTTTGATAGACATGCCATTGTTTGATGGCCGTCAAACGCCGTTCTATCGTTCTGGGATTTAAAATTTCGGCAAAACTCCGAATGTATTCTAGGACTATTTCTGGACGAGTAGGTAGCTGGCCACCCCAAGTTTCGAAGTGCCTAATATCAGAACGATAGGCCCGTCTGGTGTTGTTTGCTGTAGATAATTCTAAATAATCTTGGATACCAAGCTTGGTGCTTAGCATTTGAAAAGCCGGGGCTGAAACTTCTAGGGGCTGAATTTCTGTTATTGCCATTCATTTTCCATCAATACTCAATATTGAAGTCTACTACGGCTTTGGCTGTCTGCCTAGTCTCTCTCTTTGATTTGAGCTAAGATAGCTCAAGATTAATTTAATTAATTATTAATTTTAAGGATTTTATCGATGCGAACGCCTAAAAAAAGCCTACCAATATTAATATCTTTAATAATAAGTCTATGAAAAAGCCATGGAATGGTTCAGAAAGGCTGCAGAACAAGATTATGGCCCAGCTCAGGATTATTTGGGATCCTTATTGATGAAAGATGAGGCAACAATAGCCGAAGCCAAAGACTGGCTCCTAAAGGCGGCAAAAAAAGACATTGCGACTGCTCAAAACGATTTGGGAAGGATTTACGAAGAAGAGGGTAATTTGGCAGAGGCTAAAAAATGGTACGAGAAGGCAGCGAAGCAGGGGCTTCAAGTAGGGCAGTATAATTTCTGAACATATGGCCTGAAAATTTAGGACATGGTGGTTCTAGTTTGCCTAGTTTACATCAAATTTCTGGCCGTAAAAGCAGGTTTTCAAAATTTCTCTGTAATTATGTACAATCTATTATCCCACCCAGTCGGGATTTGATTTTGTTGAGTAAAAAAAACCTAAAGGCCAAACTAAATTCTGAAATCGATTTTTCAAAATTCAGCTAAATTTTCTTGGAAATTAAAATGCTAGAACTCGATCGTCTGGATAAAAAAATATTAAATCTTTTGCAAGAAGACAATCAAATCAATAACACTGAATTGGCGGATAAAGTGGGCTTGTCCCCACCGGCGTGTTTAAAAAGAGTGAAAAAACTAAGAGAACAGGGCATTATTATGCACGATGTTTCTGTGATTGATCCTTTTAAGTTGGGCAGCCATTTGGTGGTTTTTGTGAACATTACCCTCGAGAAACAAAGGGAAGATTTGTTGTCTCATTTTGAGCATAAAATGCGTCTGCATCCTGAGCTGAAACTCCCTACGGCTGA
>JBJSZW010000197.1:0-10725 GCA_046090565.1 Gammaproteobacteria bacterium | reverse complement strand
TTCTTTTGGAGCCAATGACATGCGAGACGGGGTTAGTATTAATCCAGAAAAAAGAAAAGAACCTTTAATTTTAGAAACAGAATTCTTAAGAACCCCTAATTTAATGGCTTATCTGAGTTTACCTGGGGAGTTTCCGATTAGCAAATTGGAGTTTAAGCCAACAAATATAGAGAGCAGGGTTCCGGATTTTATTCCAAGAATTTTTGATCCAAATGAGCAAATGTTAACCAATACCATCAAAAATGAACCCTTAAAAAAACCGAAAGGAAAGATTCAGTCCATTAAAAAAGAAGATTTAGAGCTCGAAACGTGTTAAGTTTAAAAACATTAAAATCAGCATCTGATTCAGCTAAATATTATTTGAATGGGCAGTATTATTTGGAAGGCAAGTCAGGCGGAGGTCTAAATGCATGGTCAGGGAATGGATCAAAAAAATTAGGTTTAAAAGGGGAGATAGACAATACAGTATTTGAAGATCTTCTAAAAGGAAAACTGCCTAATGGTCTCCAGGTTGGGCAGGAAGAAAAACACCGGCCAGGCTATGATCTGACATTCTCAGCGCCAAAATCCTTGTCTATTTTGGTAGTTTTAGGGAAAGACAAAACCGCATTAAAAATCTATAGAGACTCTATTAACAAAACCATTGATTGGGTGGAAGAAAAGTTTGCCTGTACTCGGATCAAATCCCAAGGAAAAATTCAATTAGAGCAGACAGGTAATCTCTGTGTTGCGACTTTCGAGGAGTACTATTCAAGGGATTTAGATCCGGATTTGCATACCCATTGTATAGTTAGCAATGTAACACAAAAAGAAGATGGGCAATGGAGGGCTTTGACTGGCGATCAATTCTATCAGGAGAAAATGAGAATTGGAATGAAATTCAGAGAGAATTTAGCTCATGAATTGCAAAAAAATGGCTATGAACTGGTTCAAACCAGTGATCAAGGTTTTTTTGAATTAGCCAATTTTAAAAAGGATCTTTTAAGACAATTCTCAAAACGGCGAGAGGCCATTGAGGCCTGCATGTCAGAAAATGATTGGAAGGGCTCTAAAATGGCTCAAGCCGCCAACTTAAAAACACGAAATAAAAAGCCATCTTTAGATTTAGACAACTTAGAAAAACAACATAAAGAAGAACTTCAAAAACAAGGACTTAGCCAGGAAAGGCTAATGATTTATTCCTCTGAGGCCAAAAAAAGAGGTGCTATTGTTTTAGAAGATCCATTAAAAAAAGCTGAGAATGCATTAGAATCGGCAATAGATCAGCTTTTTAAGAACAGAACTCGAATCGATAAGAAAGAGTTAATCAAAACGGCGCTGGGTCTTTCTTTGATCCAAACTCAAGAGATCCTAATCGAAAAAGCAATGGAATCTAAAATTAAAGAGGGCAGTTTGTTGCATTTAGGTGGAGAAGATTTTTCCACTAGACAATTCAGAGACTTAGAGATTAATATTGTATCAAATTTAAAGAAAGGCAATCGAAAAAACTTTCAAATAGCAAGCCCTTTTCTTGCAAGTCTAGATCTTAAATTTAGAACAAAAGATTTAGAGTTAAGAAAAGATTTAAAGCCACTAATAACAGCAAAAGAAAAAGAGATTGGCATTATTGCTTCAGATCCAGATAGGTTGGTAGAAAAAATGAATGTTTTCTCTAAAATCTGTCGCGATCGAGGTAAATTTGTGATTGGCATCTGTTCGAGCTTTAAGGATAGGCAAGATTTTAAAAAAGCTCTTGATTTAGAGAAATGTTATACCATAGAAGGTCTGCTTCGATATGCAAATCAACATTCTAAGAATCAAAAGACAAATTTTCTTTCTAAAAATAGGGTTTGGTTAATAGATCCAAACGCCAATCTAAACCTAGGCCAAATTGAAAAGCTACAAATGGCTGCCGATGCCTTTAAAGCTAGGATTGTTTGGACAGGCTTGCAATACTCCACTAAAAACGCCTTAATTCTATTGAAAAAATATGGTCTAAAAACGAATTTAAATTCTAAAACTATAGATATTAAGAGTGCAATGCTCGATGCCTTTCAAGGAATCAAAAAAAATGAAAATTATACCATTATCAAGTCTTTTAATGAAAAAATACAAAAAGCAGCTCAAAGCTATATCGAAAATCCAAACTTAAATATCTTAACTCAAAATCAGCATGAATCCTCCGCCATTAACCACCTTATTAGAGAAAAACTAAACTTGAAAGGACCTGGGATGGTCTATAACAGCCTCGAGCGAATCCCTTTAAGTAATGCTGAAAAAAAGATAAGTTCTTTTTTTCAAACTGGAGACCTAATCTTTGACAAAGAATCAAACAAATATTTTAGAATCCTAAAGACCATTAATTCAGAAAACAACTTAATTCTTGAAAATAATGAGGGCGCCATAGCCATAGATTTAAAAAATCTAAAAAGCATTCAAGTTTTTAGAGAAAGAAACAAAGAATTAAAAATAGGAGATCAAATTAGATGGGACTCAAGTGTACGTTTGAATGGCGAAATTGAAATCAGTTCTGGCGAAAATTCGGAGATTATAGGTCTAAATAAAAATGAAGTTGTTCTAAAAACAAAATTTCAAAAAATAATATCGCTCGATTTTAATGAGCCGGAGAATCAAAACTGGGATTATGCCTATTCTAAAACCATCTATAAACAAGGGCTACGGGTTAGCTCAGAAAGTCTTTGCCTATTAAGTAGCCAAGGAATCTCTAGAATTCCACCCGATATCTTAATGGCCCAGCTTCAGAAATCAAAACTCATTGTTGACGATCTAAACCAAATCATAGAAAACATAAACCCCTCTATGAAAAAAACGGCTTTAGAATCAAAAATTGAGAGCTGGAGACCAGATCCAAAAAAGAGTTTTTTTAAGTTTTTGGAAAGAGATCTTCCAAAAGAATTCAATGACAACCAGAAAAAAAACCAATCATTTCAATTAGATTCAAAAACCACAGAAAATATATTAGCCCTGAGCAGTATTGACCAAGCAGCCTATTCACTCACAGAGCATGATGCTGTTTTTAATTTAAAAGAATTAAAGATGAATGCCTACCATGAATCTGGTTTGAAAGTTTCTGAACAAGATATAGACAAAGCCATTGAGCAGAGCATCGAACTAGGTTGGATCAAAAAAATAAGCTCAGAATTAGCGACAACAAAAACTATGCTTGCCCTGGAACAGGAAAGTATTAATATGATGCGAAATGGTCGAGGTGCCCTAAGGCCAGTTTTGGAACCCGGTCATCCCGAATTTAAAGCCATAGAAGAGGATAATTATTTAACTCAAGGTCAAAAAAACGCCATTAGTCTCTCATTAAAAAATACAGATCGAATCATTGGTATACAAGGCGTTGCGGGCAGCGGAAAAACAACCATGCTCAGAACCTTAAATCGTATTGTTGGGGAGTCAGGGGATTGTCTCATTGGATTAGCTGGAACGGTCAGCGCGAAACAAAGGCTTCACGAAGGAACTAAAAAGGAAAATTCTTTAAACCGCTTTGATCAGTCTGGGGTTCCTACCCTGACCATTAAAAAATTTCTCATTGAAGCCAATAAAAACCCCTCACAATACAAAAATAACCTGATTGTTGTGGATGAGTCTTCCTTTCTTTCGAACAAAGAGGCCTATCAATTGTTTAAATTAGGGTCAAACTTAGAATCAAAAATAATTTTGCTTGGAGATGTTAAACAACTTGGAGCCGTCGAAGCTGGGAAAATTTTCTATACCCTCATTGGGTATGGAATGCAAACCGCCTCAATGCCTGAGAGTTTAAGATTTAAAGATCCCAATACCCGTTCTATCATGCAAGCCCTTTATTCGCACCGGGTTGAGGACGCCCTAAAAACAATTCGAGAACAAGGCAGGGTCATTGAATACACCGAAAAAGAGCAAAGGGTCCAGGCCTTAACGTCGCTCTATGTCACTCATGCTTATTTTAGAAAAAAACCAACCCTGCTTCTGACTCCAACCAATGAAGAACGCCGGAGCCTCAATCAATCAATCCGACATTCCCTTCAGTCTCATGCTTTTCTGGGAGAAAACAAGATTCAGAGCGATGTCCTGTTCTCTAAAAAACAATCAAAAATTAAGAATATTAAAGAATTCTCTTATTCAGAAGGAGATATCATCAGATTTAATCAGGATTTTAAGGTCCTGAATTTTAATAAAGATAGTTATGCCGAAGTCTCTAAGATTGATTTCAAAAACAAAAGTCTAATTTTAAGATTGGAAGGTGGTCGAGAGGCCACCTTTTCACCCGACCGTCAAGATTTTCTGTCTGGAGCCATTGAGATCTATGAAAAAAAATCGCTTGCTTTAGCAGAAGGCGAAAAAATCATTTGGAGAAGAAACGATATTGAGCGTGAAATAATCAATGGAGAGAAGGCAACCATTAAAAAAATAGACGGAAATATAGCCACCATTGTTCTCGAAAATGAAAAAGAAATAGCCATTAATTTCTCTGAAAAATGTAACCAACATTTCGAATACGCTTATGCAACAACAGTTCATAGCGCCCAAGGGGCCGATCTCCCGCCAGACGGCATAACCTTAATCAATATGCCTAGTTTAAGTATCAGAACAAAAAATACTGAAGAACTTAAAGTGAATGATTTGATTGCTCTAGACCCTGAACATTCCCTCTCCGAAGCCCAATGGGCCAAAATTCAGGCGATAGACTCTGAAAAATTAAAAATTTTAAATACAAAAGGCGAAGAACAAGATATTAAAAGGGATCCTAAAAAAACCTGGACCTGCGCCCAAAATTTAGCAGAAACCAAACCGAATGATTTGCCAAAGCACATTGCTTTGAACAGCTTTTTGGTTGAATTGACCAGAGGAGATCAAAGCGTTTTGGTTACTGATAATCTTTCTAACCTAGAAGCGCTTTTAAAATTAAATTCTGGACTGAATCGATCAGCCATCGAATACATAGATACAAAATGGTCAGAAAAAGAACATTTTGTTGAAAAAATCAGCAGTCTCTCCAAACAACCCCTTGAAGAAAAACCCGCAATTGGAACAAACAAGACAAAATCGCCGACCTCAAAAAAAGAGGCCATTTTTTTTGACAAAGAGCGAATTTTAAACCTATTAAACGAAAACCCCGTTGATTATGTCTCTCTGTGGATCGGTTCTAATCCTAGCAAATGTGGACCAACAGAAGCCCGATGGGGGAAGAATGGCTCTTTTTCAATGATCACTCGAGGACAAAAACAAGGTATTTGGAGCAATTTTGAGGAAGGAGCTGCAGGAAAGGACTTAATTTCACTCTATGCCCACCTGAACCAAGTCAGCTATGGACAAGCAATCAAAGAATTAGGCTCAAATTTTGGACTCGAACAAAATAAACAAAGAAGCAAAACATCCCTATCAAAACAAATAGACTTAGACAATGAGCTAAAAGAAAAAGCAAAAAAAATTAATTTAGCAAAAAAACAATACCAAGCGGGCCGATCAATAAACAACACGGCCGGCGAGCTGTATTTAAGAAATAGAGGAATTAAAAGCGACCTACCATCAAATTTGAAATTCAGAGACTCCATGATTCATCCAGAAACCAGGAAATCTGTTCCCGGAATAATAGCTCCATTAACCAACCAGAATGGGGAAATAGAGGGTGTCCTAAGAATATTTTTAGACAAAAGCGGAAAAAAGATAGAAAATTTTTTCCTTGATAACTTTGGCATTTCTAGGAAAGCCATGGCAAAAGCCAACCTAGGATTAACCAAAAATAATGGCGTCATTCTAAATCAAACCACAAGCAAAAAGCTTTTAATTGCGGAGGGTTTAGAGACGGCTTTAAGCGTTCGGGAAGCCATGCCAGATGCCAATGTCATCGCCAGTCTTTCTGCCTCAAATATAGCCAACGCACCAATTCCAAATCAGATCCAAGAAATCATTATTTGTGCAGATGATGATGGAAGAAATCCTGCCAGCTTTAAAGCCATAGAAAAAGCGATTCATAGCTTTTTAGAAAAGGGCTATCAAGTCAAGATTGCTCTGCCCTCAAAAATTCCAAACCAAGAAAAAATAGATTTTAATGATGCCTTAAACAATAATGGTATAAACTCTGTTCGGAATGATTTAAAACATGCCACCCAAATCCCATCGAAAGAATTTTTTAGACAAAATAACCAAAGCCTAACAGAGGCTGTGGATAACTTAAAAACGATCCAAAATAGAAATATGGAAACAACTATCTAAATCATCGTTTTTTTAATTAATTTTTTCTATTAAATTTGAAAGTTTTAGCCTAAAATCAACAATGATTTTTTCGCCATCTTCATAAGCCTCTTTAACAAATTCCTCTAAAAGCATATGAGAAAAAACAACCTGCTCAAACACCTTTTTTTCTATCAAAGATGAAGAATTTGATGATTTTAAATCAAAATCATTTTTAGATTTTAAAATTAAAAATCTAACCAGTTCACTAACGTTTATTAATTTTTTTTGAGCTTCTTTCTTTAATAAGTCAAGCAACTCACTTTCAATATTAAAGCTAATTCTCCCTGTTCCTTCTCTGGCAGAAGAAACACCCAGATCAGACAAAAATCTAACCGCTGCTTCTCTCGCATTTTTAATCAAATCATCCGAATTTTCTATCGTTGATTTTATAATGCCCTTAAGCAGAAATTGATTCTCGATAATAGGTTCAATGAAGCTTCCCTCTAATCCAATCTTTGTTCTTTTCTTATCAATTTTTTGATCGAAAATCGATCCGTTTTCTATCGATTTTTTTAAAAAATTTCTAATCCAACTGGATACATTTAGCCCCATTTTTTTTGACTGACTGCCCACCCATAGTATCAATTCATTTTCTAAACGAAGACTCATTTTTTCCATATTAATGTCCCAGAATTAATTTTAAAATCAGTATACCACGAAAAAAAGGTATGACGAAATATGACATTTCGTATGACAAAATATGACCTTGTATGTCAGGGTATGACGACTTTCTAAGCCGCACGTTTTGAATCCGACCAAATTAAGCCATAAACCGAGGATTTTTATTTTTTTCCATATTGACGTATTTTGTCATACGGCCTGTCATACAATGTCATATTTTTTGATGTTTTTTCAATCCGGTAGGTTTTTCATTTTTTGTTCGTTTTTAAAAGGGATTTTGTTTGTTTTGCGCGTAGTGCGTTAGGTGTGGTTAAAATATCTAGACTACCCTACCTCTTTCTTTATTTCGGCCAAACTTAATTTAAATTCCTCGTTTTAGATCCATTCTTTAGTTTTTTGAGGTTGCCATTGTGGCCAAGCCCGCCTCCTAGAACTACCCTTTCTTCTGCCATGAATTTGTGGCAAAATTAGTGTCAGGATCTAACCTCAATATTCGCAACGGAGACCGCCCATGGCCCTAATTAAAAATTTGGAAAATATAATCAAATCAGATGTTAGAATTAAAATCCCTGTCGAGATTAAAAAAGAGATCGAGGATTATTGCAATTGGGCCCAAATTGAAGAGATCAGCCACTTCATCACAGAAGCGGCCAGGTTTGTATTAAAAAAGGACAGCGAATGGAAAAAATACAAACGCTCAATCTCAAATATTGAGCCAGCCTTGTGATTAAAAAATCTGACTCTGAATGGAAGGAGATCCTCAGTCCAGACCAATATCAAGTCTGCCGACAAAAGGGAACTGAAAAACCCTTCTCTGGATCCCTTCTAAACAATAAGGAAGAAGGTGATTATTTTTGTGTTTGCTGCCACAATATTCTATTTAAATCTCACTCAAAATTTAACTCCGGAACCGGGTGGCCAAGCTTCTCTGACGTGGCCACTATTGGTGCAGCAAAGACCACTTTAGATACCAGCCACCAAATGTCTAGAACAGAGGTTTCTTGCTCAAAATGTGGCTCTCATCTTGGACATGTTTTTAATGATGGACCAGAACCCACGGGGCTTAGATATTGTATCAATTCTGTGGCATTAGGTTTTAAAAAAAACAACCGCTAGCATTAAAAAATACCATAGCAATATATTAATCCTGCTCTTAAAAAAAATGAATCTAAAAAGCTTGATTTAAATATAGAACGATGTTAGATTTAATCTGATTTTTTAATTTTAAGTTTTAGAGCTTTTAAGACAAAAATTAAATCTAGATATAAGCAATAGACCTACATCTATCCTTTAAGTTTTTAATTAAAAAAATCAAAAGAATTAATAGTTAATCAGTTATTGTTTTAGGGAGTTAAAATGTCGAATCAAACCATCCAGAAAAAAACAAAAGATAGTCGAGAGTCTAAATGCAAACACTGCAATACTCCAATTTTAATTGCGTATTGGGATTATGAGTTAGCTAGCTATATCTTTTTAAGAGATACCGATATTTGCGACCCATGTTTAGAAAACATTTAATCAAACAAAAGGATTAATCCCATGATCAGAACAAAACAATTAAACCTAAATGGATTTAAATTGTCAGCCGACGAGCCAATCACACCAAGAACACAAGCCTTTCTAAAAGAAAAAAATATGAACGTACAAAAAGTTGATGGCTATATTGTTTTAACCGGACCATTTAGTCTCAGCAAAAAAGAAACTGACGAGTTCCTCGAAAAGAAAGCAAAAGAGGACTTAGAAAAAGCGGCTACCAAAACCTATGACCAAAATAAAGATAAGGATGTTGCAAGCTCAAGCTATTGTGGCTTCACCCCAGGGTTTTTGAGTCATGCTAAATCTCCAAAAGAAAAATTGGCGTCAGAAAAAACAACCGCAGAACTTTTGGCTGATGCGGACGAAAAGCTGTGGATGATCAGAGAGGGCTTTTTAATCGAAAAACCATTAAATACAAAAATAGATCAAATTTTATATGAATCCTCAAAAAAAATTGCTATAAAAAATTTTGAAGAATTCGAGAAAAAAGCGTCAAAGGCCGATGATTTTATGAAAAAAAACGCTGGATTCGAAGGCTGTAAAATCCCAGAACTGTTTGATGAATTTAACTATGAAAAAACGTTAAAATTAATCGGCGAACTACTTTCCGAAGAAAAAGTTCAAAAATACTGCCAAGAAATGCATAAGGCCTCTGACTTAGAAATAGTTTTTACAAATGATTTAGAATTAAAAATAGACGGTAAAATCATTTTTTCCATTCTAAAAAATTCAGAAAATCAAACCATTGGATATCAGTTGGTTTATGGAACTGAACTTCATATTATGAACGAAAAAAATGAATATAAATTCAATTCAAAAAATTATTCTTATTCTACATTTAACGTTGAAGAAATAAGATTTCAGATCGAAAAAGCTAAAGAATTAGGGTTTAAAACTCAGAAATCATGGGTTGAATTCCTAGATTTTCTAGATGAAAAACTTTCAACATTAACTGACCTTTTAGAAAAAGGAAATGTTAATGAATTTAAATCTCTAGTTAAATCATTTAACAAAGAATATAAAGGAAAAATAAAAATAAAATTGGATAAAGAAAATGAAAACCTTATTATTCAGGATATCCATAACCAAGAAATTTCTTCTCAAAAATTACCAAAGATTATAGATCGTTATTCGAAATTAAATTCTGAAAAAGAAGTGATTTTTAAAAAAACAATAGAAACTGATTTCTCCGACCCTTATTATGACGTTAGCTCAGACTCAGAAAAAGAAATCCCAGATAAAATTAAGCCCTCTTTTTAAAAGAATTGCTAACATCTCGTATTTTTAGCAACAAGAAGTTCACTGTGCAGCACGAAATACAGGCGAAGCACAATAGATGTATGTCGATCCATAAAAAAGCGTATCATTAAACTGAAACTCCCTACGGCTGGCCGAGGGAGTTTCAGCACAAATTCTGCATGCCTATGCAAGCGCTAGTGCCGCAGCGAATTCAGCTGGAGCCCCAGATTGTTCTGCGGCTTATGAGGAAAGAAAGGAATCTAAACGAGAAACGTTTTTCAGCCCTAAAAAATGAATATGCCTCAATCAAAAGCAACGAAGGAAAACTAAGAGCATCAAGAAGAATTAAAGAACAAATCGGAGACTTGAATGAACAAGCCAAGAGATTAGAAGATATGCTGTCCGAAATTAGTTAATTCAACAAAAATAAAAGAAATAATTTTAGTTATAGTGTTAGTGAATTATCAGAAGTGAAAATAATAGAACAATTGTCTGCCGTTAGAGCTAAGATTTTTGAGTTAGAACAACAAAAAAATAATCTATAGTTTAAACTTCAGACTCATTTCTATTTTGGAATAGACCATATATCACAAAAAATAATACGACTGAAATAATTACAATGAAATTTAGCACCAAAGAATGGCAGCAACTGCTGCTCAGCATACAAGGCAAGCAATATAAAACCCAAGATCTGGACTTATCTGATAAAGAACTTTCTGATAGGGATATTCTAGAACTTTGCCAAGCCCTAGAGTCTAATGCCTTCATTAAAAAAATTAATTTGGGGTACAACCAAATTGGGCCTCAAGGGGCGGCAGCCCTGGCTGCCAATGGGAGCCTCAGTAGCCTTGATTTGGGGTGGAACCAGATTGGGGATGAGGGGGCTAAAGCCCTGGCTGCCAATGGGAGCCTAATCAGCCTTGATTTGGGGCTCAACCGAATTGGGGATGAGGGGGCAGCAGCCCTGGCTTCCAATGGGAGCCTAAGGAGCCTTGATTTGAAGGATAACCGAATTGGGCCTCAAGGGGCAGCAGCCCTGGCTTCCAATGGGAGCCTCAGTAGCCTTGATTTGAGCGGTAACCGAATTGGGGATGAGGGGGCTAAAGC
>JBJSZW010000196.1:0-6800 GCA_046090565.1 Gammaproteobacteria bacterium | reverse complement strand
TATATTTTAATGGGATAGGCATTTAGTGATTATACACTATAAACAACAACTAATGCTACACCCTTTATTTTTTTAAGGAAAGCTTATATCCCCACGGATAAATCCGGGGGCTTTACGCTTGTTTTTGGTAAAGAGATCTGGTGATCCTGTTTTAGAGATTTAGAAGCAATACTCTTCCCAGTTCTTCGCTCGATTCAAATCCTCTTCTGTTTTTTCTAAGCAATGCTCAGCTAAATTAGGTTGATTATTTAAATATTGAGTATAATAAGGATCTGGCAAACGCAATAAATATCTTTGCTCATAACCATGACTATTTTCAGATTTCGCATGGCTATTAATTAATTCATGTTTTAAATCATATTTTTCGAAAAACTGGACTTTTCCTAATAAATACAAGCCTTGTTTGGCTCGGGTGGTTGCGACATACAAAAGCCTTAATTCTTCATAATACTGTGCTAATTTTTGCTCTTGCCACATGAAATTAAACAAGGCACTGGGTTCTTCGCCTTCTTTTTTTAGAGTTGAAAAGAGCAAATAAGGCTGATTTTGCCACCAGCGTTCCGACCATAAAAACAAGGGGGTTTGATCTTGAACCAGTGTTCGGCCCAAGCCCAATAAAATCACCTCATCAAATTCCAGGCCCTTGGCTTTGTGAATGGTCATGATTTGAACAGGATTTTCATCATGCGAAACATGGTTCCAATACAGAGTGGCCAATTTTTCCTCCAATTCATGCCAAGTATCAAAATTAGTCTCAGATTCTAATAAATTCAAAAACTCTGCATAGGGTGCTTCTGAATGCGTATAAGCCAGCCATTCTAAGCCTCCCACGGCCTTCCAGATTTTTGGAAACCAAGATCTTATCTTTTGATCAAAAAATTGGGGTTTGTATTTTTTTAGTATTTTGGACAAAAATTGAAGACGCAATAAGGCATCCTGACTTAAATTTAAATTAAAAAACTCTAATTTTTCTATTATTATACCTAAACTAGACTCTTGGGCTATTTCTGTAAGACGAGTTAAATCTGGAAGAGCAATCCCCATCAAAGGCCCCCTTAAAACAGACATCCAGGCCAATTGATCCACAGGATTACTCAAGGCTCTAAGCCAAAGCCAGGCTTCTTGTACGCCTTTATTGTCCAACAAATGGCTTAATTCTAAGCCCTGGTAGGGAATATCTGCTTGTTTTAAATCCTGTAATACTTGCTTTAAATGATTTCTGTTTCTAGCCAAAATTGCAATTTTAGCCTCTGGCCTTTTTTGTCTTAATGCTTGAATAAGCTGAATGGCCTTTAGGCTTTCAGCACTATAATCTTGATTTTCATAGGCATGGCATTTAAAAATGGCATGTTCTGATAGGGGCACTGCGCTCTTAGAATTAGAAAAAGGCACAGCGCCCAAGCTTAGGTTAATTGCTTTTGGAAATATTCTCGAAAATAATTGATTTAAATGATCCACCAACAGGGCCTGGGATCTAAAATTACTGGTTAATCTTAAAAATTGAATCGGGATATTTTCAATGCCATATTCTTTTATTTTGAGGAAAATACCAACATCGGCCTGCCTAAATCTATAAATCGACTGCATCGGATCCCCCACCAGAAAGAGGGTTTTGCTATCGCCCTTTTGCCAGCTGCCGGTTAATTGTTCTAAGAGCTTCCATTGCAAAATAGAGGTATCTTGAAATTCATCCACTAAAATATGCTCTAGCTGATAATCCAAAATCAATGCTAAATCGCTTGGGTTTTCTTCTTGCCCTAGGGCATCAATGGCGCGGATCAGCACTTCCTGAAAATCAATTTCGCTTTTTTCCCGAAAAACCAAGCCCAAATAGCCCACACTTAAGGGCAAAATTTCTGCAATAGCTCGCATTAACTCAGTGTCTTTGTATGTTAATATATCTTTTTTAGTATTTTTTATCGCAGAATTCTCTGGAAAAGAACGCATGCGATGCAATAGTTTTAGGCCTTCTGAATCCACCAATGCCTCATTGTTTATGAGATCTTCCCAGTCTTGATCTTCAAAATTTTTGGGCTTTCTTTTTCTTAAATCCCCAGCTTGGGTTAAAATTAAATCAGCCAAATTTTTAGCTGCTTCCAAGTTTTCTAATTCTGGCCAGAAAGCTTGTAATTCTAGTAAATATTCTGATTCAAGTTGGCTTAAGGCCGAATCAATTAATTGCCCTAAATAGCCTGAATCTTTGTTTTTAATGCCATAAATATAACTTAGCCATTGTTCGCGTTTGGGGAGCAAACTCAAAAGCAATTCTTCTAGTAAATTTAAATTATTTCCCAAATGTTCTAAGATTAAAATCAAAGCATTTGAAGTCTCTAAATTTTCTAGAAGCAAATCTATTGCTTTCTTATAGAGCTTTGCTGAATCATCACTTATTTTAGGCTTGGCTCCAAAGCTGGTCACAATCGGCAATCTGGCGGCTAAATCTGCACACCAGGCATCAATGGTTAAAATCTTTAGGCGATCAGGCTGTTTTAAGATTTCAGCTGCCAGAGGGATTTTTGAATCGAGCAAGGCCTGCAGCACCCGCTCACGCATTTCTTGGGCTGCTTTTCGGGTAAAAGTAATGGCCAAACAGGCTTCTGGGTGTTTAACCCGTTTTAACAATGCCAAGAACCGCGCTACCAGCAGAGTGGTTTTTCCAGAACCTGCCGGCGCTTGTACCAAATAGGAATTCTGTAAATTCAGGGCCTCTTGGCGAGTACTTAAATCTTCCAGGTTGGAATGAGGCTGTTTAGATGAAATTTTGTTTTCTTAAAAGTTTAGCAAAGGTTTTACTGATGGAAGATTCTAGCCAATGCATCAGGCGTTCTTTGATGGATTCTTCGATGACGTAGCTGACTTCAAAAATATCCGTATCATCTTTGTGTTGCATCAAATAATCATCGCTGGTTTGAATGGCATCAATTAATTTTAATTGCAGGGCCTGCTTCCCGTACCAGTGTTCGCCCGTTGCTAAGCGATTGATGTCTAATTCAGGGCGATGTTCTAAAACAAATTCTTTGAAGAGTTGGTGGGTGTCTTCCAATTCTTCTTTGAATTTTTTACGGGCCTTGTCTGTGACTTTGCCTAGCATGGTAATATTGGCTTTGTATTCGCCTGCGGTATGCTGTTCGATGTCTACATCGTGTTTATCCAAGAGACGATTAAAGTTTGGAATTTGAGCAAACACGCCGATAGAGCCGATCACCGCAAAGGGCGCGGCTAAAATTTGGTTGGCCACACAGGCCATTAAGTAACCGCCACTGGCTGCGACTAAATCTACTATCACGGTAAGTTTGACTTGGCGATCTCGAATGCGTTTGAGCTGGGAAGCTGCCAAGCCATAGTTGTGCACATAGCCCCCACTGCTTTCTAAAATAACCACCACTTCATCTTCTGGTGTGGCAATCGATAAAATAGCTGTAATGCTTTCCCTTAAAGTGCTGACAGCGGATGCTTCTACATCCCCAAAAAATCGGGTGACAAATAAAACTTTGCGTTTTTTGTTGTCATCACCAGATTCAGCTTCTTGTGGATTTTTTTCGCCTTTTTTTTCAGCTTTGGCTTTCTTCTTGCGTTCTTTTTCGAGGGCTTTTAATTCCTCTTTGCTTAAGACTCCCTGTTCAAGGGCCTCTTGCAGGGCATCAAATTTTTCATTGATTTTTTCAATTTCGATGCTTTCTTTGTCTTTGTTGCCTTTTGAGAAAGACAAAATCGCCAAAATAGCGACAGATAAAATCACTATCACAAAAAAAGTAATCGTTTTGGCTGTGAATAAGCCGTATTCAAATAAAAATTCCGTAAAAAAGTCGTTCACCTAACTTGTAACCTCTTGACTTAGCCTATGCGAATAAAAACATAATCATACCATGAAAGAAATTTTAATTCTAGCCACTAACTTGGGATTTAGATATGGTCAATCTTGGCTCTGGCAAGATTTGAATTTTGAGGCCCAAGCCGGAGAAATTCTATGGCTTCAGGGTGAAAATGGGGCAGGCAAAACCACTTTGTTTAAACTCTTAGCGGGCTTGCTCTACCCAGGCCTTGGCGATTTAGAAATCAAGCCTCAAGCCAGGCCCATGCTTTATTTGCCTGCCAAAGGCTTGGGCTTTAACCTAGACTTAAGCGCCCAGGAAAACTTTGAAACCGATCTATATTTACAAGCCTACAATGGCAGAAATTTAAACCTGGATTTAAAAATAATTTTTGAACAACTTCAAATTTCAAAAACCGATCAAACAAGGCCACTGGCCACTCTCTCTTGCGGCCAACAACAAAAAGTTCTCTTGGGCAAGCTTTTAATCAATCCCGCCAAAACTTGGCTATTGGATGAACCCTTTAATTTCTTGGATCCCGAGGGTATAATGCTTCTGCAGGATCTTTTGAAAAATCACCGTGCCCAAGGCGGGCTCGTGATTTTAAGCCAACATGCTTTGAACCAGCATGCTTCCCTTATTTCATTGTACGATCGAGTCATTTCACTATGCAGCTTAGCCACATCGCCGGTGTTGATGAAGCAGGCCGAGGCCCCTTAGTGGGGCCTGTGGTTGCTGCTGCCGTTATTTTACCCGCTGATTTCCCAACCCAAAACTTAAACGACTCTAAAAAACTCAGTGCCAAAAAACGCGATTATTTGTACGACATGATCGTGGATCGGGCCTTGAGTTTTGGCATTGCCTCTGCCAGTGCGCAAGAGATTGATCAAATCAATATTTTACAAGCCAGCTTATTGGCCATGTACCGTGCTATTCAACAACTTAAAATCAAGCCTCATCAAATTTGGATCGATGGCAATCAAATTCCTAGGCAATTGGATCAGGATTTGAATTACAAGCCGCTCATAAAAAAAACCATTGTGAATGGTGATGCTTTAGAGCCTTGCATCAGCGCCGCATCCATACTGGCCAAAGTCACCCGTGATCGTTACATGGAAGAATTGGCCCTGGCCTATCCCGATTATGGCTTTGAAAAACACAAGGGCTACCCAACGGCTTCGCATTTGGGAGCCCTAAACCAATTGGCTAAGAAAGGCCTGATGCCCGAATACAGAAAAAGCTTTAAGCCTGTGAAAGAAATAGAAAAAGAACTAGAATATGTCTAAATTTATTGTTTTAGAAGGCTCTGAAGGCGTTGGAAAATCCACCCAACAAAAATTACTTGCCGCTTTTTTAGAAAGCCAAGGCCAACGCGTTTTACTCACACGCGAACCTGGTGGAACAGCCCTGGGCGAATCTATTCGGGCCTTGATTTTGGGGCAAGACAATAAAAAAAACTTAAGCCCTTGGTCTGAATTGTTTTTGATGTTTGCAGCAAGAGCACAGCATATTCAAGAAGTAATCAGCCCTGCTCTCGCCCAGGGCTTCTGGGTAATTTCGGATCGTTTCTTAGATTCCAGCCTGGCTTACCAAGGCGCAGGCCGTGGCCTGCCTTTGGACGCTATTTCAAGCATGGGATCTTGGATCATCCCTAAAAATTTAGAGCCTGATTTAGTTTTGGTGTTTGATGCGCCTTTAGAGCTCTCTAAAAACAGAATTCAAAACCGCGGGCAGGTACTGGATCGGATTGAGCAAGAATCTAGAGACTTTTTTGAACGTGTCCAAAATTATTTTGTCGAAAAAACCATTGCCGAGCCTGAAAGATACAAACGAATTCAGGCAGCAGCGGCTATTGACAGTGTAGCTTCAGAAATCAAAGCAATTTTGACTTCACACTTTCAGCTTTAACAATTTTGGATAAAAGCAGGATGCTGAGCAGATTTGGAATGGCCATGAGGGCATTGGCAATGTCTGCGAAATTCCAAATGATTTTTAAATCCTCTACGCTGGCGCCCAAAACAGCCATTAAAACATAAACCCAACGGTAATAGTGCGCCGCTTTTAAACCAAATAAAAATTCAATGCATTTTTCGCCATAGTATTCCCAAGCTAAAATCGTGGTAAAAGCAAATAAAATCAGGCCCCCTAAAACAACGAATTTGAATTCAGGCATCACACTACTAAACGCAGCCATGGCCAAGCAGGAGCCTGTTTTTCCTGTGGGCAATACATTGGTTACGGCCAAAACCAGGCCGGTAATGGTACAAACTAGCATGGTGGAAATAAACACACCCGCCACAGACAAAAGGCCCTGTTGAGCCGGGTGTTTGATCTGGGAACTGGCCGCAGCAATGGGCAAGCTACCTAAGCCTGCTTCATTGGAAAACAAACCGCGAGCAACGCCCATTCGAACGGCTAACATAACCGTGGAACCCATAAAACCACCGGCAGCAGCCTGACCACTGAAAGCGCTTTTGATGATTTCAGAAAAAGCGCTGGTGATATTTTGATAATGGTATAAAAGAACGAAAATACCGGCCAGCAAATACAAACTCGCCATAAAAGGCACCAAGACCCCGGCTACTTTACCTATGGATTTCACCCCCCCCAAAATCACAGAACCAACTAATACCGCTAAAACCACGCCAATGATCCAACGATCAGCCCACCAATAATCCGCCCAAACATCTCTAATCGCATCCGTTACCGAATGGGCCTGAACCATGCAACCGGTACCTATCACTGCAATAGAAGCTAAGAATGCAAAACTCTGAGCCAAACGCTTGGAGCCCACACCATTTAAAAGCGTATACATGGGCCCACCAGACATGGCCCCTTCTGCATTTTGGCTGCGGTACTTGATAGAAAGCAAGGTTTCAGAATAAGCCGTCGCCATGCCCAACAAAGCAACTACCCACATCCAAAACAAAGATCCCACTCCCCCGATGGCCACGGCCGTTGCAATGCCCGTAATATTTCCTGTGCCTA
>JBJSZW010000195.1:0-6372 GCA_046090565.1 Gammaproteobacteria bacterium | reverse complement strand
TTAGGTTCCACGTGGAACAATTCAAAAGCCCCAGAGAGCTAAAACGAGGGGGGGGTCTTAAAAAATAAGTTGATTAACTAAAAAAATGGATGTTCCACGTGGAACATGAGAGAATACAAGGGTTGTTGTAAGGATCAAACTCTTAACCAGTCTGGAGCGCCAAGACATGTCAAGCACCATCGATTTAAATGCAGAGCAAGAACAAAATAATCAAAGCAATGCTGCTTATGATTCTTCTAGCATTAAGGTTCTAAAGGGCCTGGATGCTGTTCGCAAGCGCCCAGGGATGTACATTGGCGATACGGATGATGGAACAGGTTTGCATCACATGGTGTTTGAGGTTGTAGATAACTCAATAGATGAAGCCCTCGCGGGCCACTGCAGCAATATTGAGATTGTTATTCATGCGGACGATTCAGTCACGGTGAGAGACAATGGCCGGGGGATTCCGGTGGATATCCACCAAGAAGAGGGGCGTTCTGCCGCTGAGGTGATCTTAACTATCCTGCATGCGGGCGGTAAGTTTGATGCCAATTCCTATAAAGTTTCAGGGGGGCTTCATGGGGTGGGAGTGTCCGTGGTGAATGCTTTGTCGGATGTTTTGTATTTAACCATCAGAAGAAATGGTTGCCTGTATAAGCAAACGTATCATTTGGGGGATCCAGAAGCTCCATTGGCTCAGGTTGGATCGGCCGAAGGTACGGGAACAGAGATTCGTTTCAAGCCCAGTCCCACAATTTTTTCCAACATTGAATTTGTTTATGAAATTTTAGCCAAACGTTTAAGGGAATTGTCTTTCTTAAATTCAGGGGTGCGTATTGAGCTTAAAGATGAGCGATCTCAAAAATCAGAAGTCTTTGCTTTCGAAGGAGGCATTAAGGCTTTTGTAGAGCATTTGAATCGACACAAAACCCCGGTTCACCATCAGATTTTTTACTGCTCTACTGAAAAACAAGGGATTTATGTTGAAGCTGCTCTTCAGTGGAACGATGCCTACCAAGAAACCTTATTTTGTTATACCAATAATATTCCTCAACGAGACGGTGGGACACATTTATCAGGCTTTAGAGCGGCTTTGACTCGAACTTTAAATCAATATTTGGAAGATGAAGGATTTTTGAAAAAAAACAAAGTAAGCACTTCAGGAGAGGATGCAAGAGAGGGGCTCACGGCTGTTTTATCCGTCAAGTTAGCAGATCCCAAGTTTTCTTCCCAAACCAAGGATAAACTGGTTTCTTCGGAGGTAAAATCTGTAGTAGAAGCTGTTATCGCCGAAAAAATGCAAGAATTTTTATTAGAAAATCCTGCGGTGGCAAAGAGCATTGCCAATAAGCTGATCGAGGCCGCTAGGGCTCGCGAAGCCGCACGCAAGGCCAGAGAAATGACTCGCCGCAAGGGAGCATTAGATTTTGGCGGCGGTTTACTGGGTAAACTGGCCGATTGCCAAGAAAAAGATCCTAAAAATTCTGAAATTCTCTTAATAGAAGGGGAATCTGCTGCTGGTTCCGTGAAACAGGCCAGAGATAGAAAAATTCAAGCCGTGTTGCCCTTGAAAGGTAAAATTCTAAACGTCGAAAAAGCCCGTTTTGATAAAATGCTGGCCTCTCAAGAAGTAGCAACCCTGATTATGGCTCTGGGATGCGGTATTGGACGGGAAGATTTTGCTTTAGAAAAATTAAAATACCACCGTATCATTATCATGACCGATGCGGATGTGGATGGATCCCATATTAGAACCCTACTGCTCACGTTTTTTTACAGACAAATGCCAGAGTTAATTGAAAGAGGTTATGTCTACATTGCCCAGCCACCTTTGTACCGAGTGAAAAAAGGCAAGCAAATCAATTATATGAAAGACGATAAAACTTTAAATGAATTTTTGTTAAAACAGGTTTTAGATGATTGTGAAGTTCAAAATGCAGGATTTCCTGCTTATGCTTTCAAGGATTTGGTCAGACATTATCAGGGATTGCAGGGCCTGTTAAGCAAGCTTTCTCGTCGTTATGCACCTGTGGTTTTGAATTTATTGATAGAGGCGGGCCCTTTCAATACAGAAGATGCTGGGCAACAAGTTGCTTGGGTGAATGGCATAGAAGAAAAATGGCGTTTACAAACGGTAGAAGGCCAAACGGTGAATGTAAAATCTGAAACCAATGAAAAGGGTGAAGGGCATTTGGCATTTAAAGAAATGAGTTTTGGTTTGGAAACCACGCATTTTTTACCACTAGATTTCTTTAGAACCAATGACTACAGACAAATAGCTAATTTTGCTGCAGACAGCTCTAAATTATTAGATCCTAAGTTAGAATTGCGTTTTAACAACAAGTCTTTTGAATTTCGTAGTTTTCGAACAGCGTTTACTTGGCTTTTAGAAAGTGCCAAAGAAGGCCTGCAAATACAACGCTACAAAGGTCTAGGTGAAATGAATCCTGAACAGTTATGGGAAACCACCATGGATCCTAAGGTGCGTCGTTTGGTTTCGGTCAAATTAGAAGATGCCATGGCTGCCGATGAAATTTTTAGCACCTTAATGGGGGATGATGTAGAATCCAGAAGGAATTTCATCGAACAAAATGCATTGTTAGCAGGTAATATAGACGTATGATAAAAATTATACAGATAGCTTCCCAGAAAAGTTTTTCCCGAGGGAGAGCGTGTTTGAGCGTAGCGAGTTTAGCGACCGAAGGGGGGAATTTTTGTGGGAAGCTGTAGTTTTCAGTCTTTGGTAAAAAAATTAGAAGAATTCTGGGCGCAGCAGGGCTGCCTGATTTTGCAGCCTTTTGATATGGAGGTAGGGGCGGGGACTTTTCATCCGGATACTTTTTTAAGGGCTTTAGGCCCTGAGCCCTGGTATGCAGCTCATGTTCAGGCCTCCAGGCGCCCTTCAGATGGTCGTTATGGCGAACACCCCAATCGGGGCCAGCATTTTTATCAGTACCAAGTGGTTTTAAAACCATCGCCTAAAAACATTCAGGATTTATACCTGCAATCTTTGGCTTATTTGGGTGTTGATTTAGAGAAGCATGACATTCGTTTTGTTGAAGACAATTGGGAAGCACCCACTTTAGGTGCTTGGGGCCTGGGTTGGGAAGTGTGGATGGATGGCATGGAAATCACGCAGTTTACTTATTTTCAGCAAGTAGGTGGATTAGAATGCAAGCCTGTGATGGGCGAAATTGCCTATGGGATTGAGCGTTTGGCGATGTATTTACAAAATCAAAACGACATGCAAAAAATGATCTGGAATGATCAGTCTCCTTTTGGTGTGATAACTTATGGAGATATTTTCAAACAAAATGAATTTGAAATGTCAAAATACAATTTTGAATACGCACCTGTAGAAGATTTATTAACTCAATTTAATTTGCATGAAAAACATTGTCAGGATTTACTGACAGTGGATCTTTCGATTCCAGCCTATGAAATGGTTTTAAAAGCTTCTCATGTTTTTAATTTATTAGATTCTAGACGTGCCATTTCTGTAACAGAAAGACAAGGTTATATTTTAAGGGTTAGAAATTTGGCCAAATCAGTTGCTGAAAAACATTTGGTTTCTAGAGAAAAACTTAATTTCCCACTGCTGAAAAAAGGTTAAGTGACATTAATATGCTGCATACATCAGAAAAAAAAGCCCTCTTGATTGAATTGGGAACAGAAGAATTACCACCACAAACCTTAAATGCCTTAGAAAAAAATTTTAAAGAGCTTTTAATCGGATTTTTAAAAGAAGCTGGTTTTTTAGATCTTGAAATAGAATCGTTTTCTACACCACGCCGCTTGGCAGCCTTAGTGAAAGCGATTGCCTATCAGCAGTCCGATCGGGTTCTGATTAGAAAAGGCCCGGCTTTGAATCAGGCCTATACAGCCGATCAAAAACCAAGCCCCGCTTTGCAGGGTTTTTTAAAGTCGAGTCAAGCAACAGAACAGGATATTCGTTTGGAAGAAGGCCCCAAAGGAACTTGGATCACCGTGGAACAGAAAATTCAGGGGAAAAGTCTAGAAGCTTTATTACCTGACTGTTTGGAACAAATCATTAAACAACTGCCTGCCGCAAGAAAGATGCGTTGGGGGGCAAATGATTTTAGTTTTATTCGCCCTATACAGTGGGTTTGTTGTGTTTGGGGTAAAAAAGTTGTTAATTTTAAATTTTTAGATTTGATGACTGGCAATGTATCCCATGGACATCGTTTCTTAGGAAAAAAAGAAGTATGCATTGATTCTGCGGAAAATTATGCAAAAGTTTTAGAAGAAAATGCCCATGTTTTAGCAAATTTTGATTTAAGAAAAACAAAAATATTGAGTGGTTTAGAAAAAATAGCAGAAGAAAAAGCAGCACAGATTATTAGCACAGAAGCCTTGTTAAACGAAGTGGTGGGTTTAACCGAATGGCCGGTAATTTTGTCTGCAAAATTTCAAGCTAAATTTTTAAATTTGCCTCAAGAAGTTTTGATCTCTTGCATGCATACGCATCAACGAGTTTTCCCCCTGCAATCTAAAAGCACTCAAAAATTATTACCTGAATTTTTAATTGTAAGCAATCAAGCCGCCAAAGATCCTGCTTTCATCATACAGGGCAATGAAAGGGTAATTGCAGCACGTTTGGAAGATGCGCTATTTCATTATGAACATGATTTAAAGAAAGATTTTTTTCAATACAGGGAAATGCTGAAAAAAGTATTGTTTCAAGCAGAATTAGGCAGTATTTATGATAAAACCCTGCGTATTCAGAAAACCATGGCATTTTATTCACCCTCTTTCGGAATTGAAGAATCGATGGTTGATATTGCCGCTTCTTCTTGCAAAAATGATTTGCTCTCTAATATGGTAGGTGAATTTCCAGAGCTTCAGGGTATGATGGGGGCTTATTATATAAAAAAAGACTTAGAGAGCAGTGATTCGCGCGGTCATCCAGAAACTACTCATGATGCCATAGCAAGGGCTATTTATGAGCACTATTTGCCTAAGCAGGCCCAAGATAAATTACCTCAAACGCCATTGGGTTCATTGCTTAGTTTGGTAGATAAACTAGATTCTATCGTTGGTTTTTTCGGCATCAACAGGCAACCAACTGGAGATAAAGATCCTTTTGGATTAAGACGTGCTACTTTGGGTTGTATTCGAATCTTGATGGAACAGCGTCTGGAAATTGATTTAAAAGCATTAATTACAAAATCTTGTGAACAGTATGAAATCATATTTAAAAATAAAAATGTCGTTGAAGAAGTATTAAATTTTTTCTATGAACGCATGAAATATTGGTTTTTAGAGGCTGGATACGATATTCATTGCATAGAGGCTGTTTTAAGTACCCAGCCTAAAACTTGTTATTTAGCTTATGAAAAAATAGTTATTTTATCTGAATTTTTAAAAGATCGAAAAATAGAAAATTTGCTGGCTGTATTTAAACGCGTGAATAATATTTTAAAACAGGCAGAAAAAGATTTATCTGGCATTTCTAAAAAATCACAGTCTGAATTAAATTTTTCAAATTCTATTGAGAGGAATCTGTTAAATATTTTGGAAATTTTAGAAAAGTATAAAGGTAAAGAAAGATTAGAACAGGCAAAATTGCTAGAAGAACCCTTGGGAATTTTCTTTAAAGATTTAATGGTCTTTAGTGAAAAAACAGATGAAAAAGAAACAAGGCTTTGGCTCTTGAATAAAACGATGGATTTATTCAAAGAGTTCGCAGATTTTTCTAAGTTATAAGGTATTTTATGAAAAATTTAAAGCCGAAGCTAATTGTTGTCGATCGGGATGGAGTGATCAATTACGAGAGTGAAAAGTATATTAAATCTCCCGAAGAATGGATACCCATAGAAGGCAGTTTGGAAGCCCTGGTTCGTTTGAAGCAAGCAGGGTATTTATTGGCTCTGGCAACAAACCAAGCAGGTGTAGCGAGGGGTTTGTATGGTGAAAAAGCACTAAAACAAATCCATGAAAAAATGCATCAAATGCTAGGAAAATTAATGCCAAATTTTGCCTTTGATTGCATTGAAATATGCATGCATCATCCTGATGAAAATTGCAACTGCAGAAAACCAAGGCCCGGGATGCTCTTGAATATTTCCAAAAACTTAAAGATTGAAAATTCGCCTGAAAATATATGGTTTGTTGGGGATTCTGAAAGAGATTTTGAAGCTGCAGAGGCGGCAAATTGTTTGCCCATTTTAGTGCAAACAGGCAATGGCTGGAAAGCTGAAAAAAACTTAAAATCAAAAACAAAAAATCTACTGGTTTTTGATAATTTATTAAAAGTTGCTGATTATTTATGTTAAATTTGAAATTATTTTGGCCTTTTCGAGTCATTACTTATTATTTATTATTGGCAGTTATTACTGTTTTTTTTGCAGCATTATGCCCCATTTTTCG
>JBJSZW010000194.1:0-5802 GCA_046090565.1 Gammaproteobacteria bacterium | reverse complement strand
CTCCCACGCCGAGGGGTTCAAATTGCTGAATAATTTTTAGAACAGAACTTATCATGGATTCTAGGGTTTTTGCTGAAGCATCAGTAGATGTTTCAGAGGAAGCTTGTCGGTAGGTTTCCAAAATTTCATCAAAACTTTGTTCTAGGTAACCATTTTCATTGATAGCATCAATAATAACTTGCCCCATCAATTTCTCTGCATCACTTAAATGGGCAAGATTTAATTGCCAGCTTAAATGAGATTGTAGGTCGATTTCTGTATGGTGATGAAAATCCTGCCAATCGCGGGTCTTTGAGTGATCTGGTGATTGATGAGAAGCAGATTGCTCGTTTTGAAAAAGATCATAGACCTCTGCATTGCCTTCAGGCGGAGTCTCTTCACTAGGCTCTGAATCTGAAGATTCTTCTGATTCTAGCATAATGTTGTTGTCTAATTTTTGTTGAATTTCTGTAGATAATTCGAGTTGAGACAATTGCAACAGACGAATAGCCTGCTGTAACTGCGGTGTTAAACTGACTTGCTGGCCAATTCGAATATCTAAAGTTTGTCTCATAATATCCAATGATAGCCTTGATTTTGTTTAGAGTCGAAAATCTTCACCCAAATAAACTTCACGCACTTGTGGATTTTCAAGGACAGTTTCCGGAGAGCCCTGCGCGATCACGTGAGCCTTGTGTAAGATATAGGCTCTATCACAAATATCCAGGGTTTCACGCACGTTGTGATCGGTAATGATAATACCGATGTTCCGGGAAGACAAAGATCTAATCATCTGTTTAATATCCAGTATAGAGATAGGATCCACTCCAGCGAAGGGTTCGTCCAGAAACATAAAAGCAGGTTCCAAGGCTAGGCTACGCGCAATTTCAGTTCTGCGTCGTTCCCCCCCAGACAAACTAATTCCCAGGGTATCAGCTACTGTTTCTAGTTGGAACTCTTTTAATAGGCGGTTCAAAAGCCGTTGGCGCTCTTCTGTATTTAAATCTTCGCGAGTTTCTAGAATAGCTAAAATATTATCTTTTACACTCAGTTTTCTAAAAATAGAGGCCTCTTGCGGAAGATAGGCTAAGCCCTGGGAGGCTCGGCTGTGTACGGGAAGTTTGGAAATATCTAAATCGTCCAAGAGAATACGCCCACTGTCTAGTCCAACAAGGCCCAACATGGTGTAAAAACAGGTTGTTTTTCCTGCCCCATTGGGCCCCAAAAGGCCAACAATTTCGCCACTTTTAACTTTTAAATCGATGTGATTCAATACAAGTTTTTTTTTGTAGCTTTTGCTGATAGATTCTGCTTTAAGGATTCTTTGCATCTGTTTTTGTGCGGTCCTTAGGGTTTTGGCTCGAGACGCTAATGGGGGTATTGTGAATGTTCGAAGTGTCGGTCTACGCCGACTAGATGGGTTGTTTTGTGTGGTAAATGTGACTTATTAGGCCAAATGGTCTTTAACATTTTTAAAATAGCCTGATGCCCTAAAGCATCAACACAATGCAGTTTTGCCCCATAAGCGATTAAAATTTTAGCTGCATCAAAATGTTCCATCGCCGCAGCATAAGCCAAAGGCGTCCAACCATCTTGATCCTCTGCATTAACATCTTGACCCTCTTTTAGAAGGTGGATAATGTCAGCAATATGGCCCCGTCCCGCAGCAATGGCTAAGGGCGACAATTTAGTTTTTCCTGAAGAAGAGGGATCCATTGAAGAAGCCACAGCGTTTTGCATAAATTCACAGCCTTATTATTAACATGAGTTATTTGTTTTTGTATTCAGAATACCTACTATTTTCAATGTAGAAGTGAGTAAAGTAATTTTTAAGAGTTCTGGCAACACAAAAGGATACAAGCCTCCTTCCAAAGCTTTTTCTAAGCCTATCAATTGGCTTAACCTAAGAATTCCTATTGAAAAAATAATGGCATAACCTACCAAACAACAGGCATAGGTTTGCATTAGATTTTGTTTGATTCCAAAGCGAACTTTCAGTGTGGCCATGGCCCAGGCAGCTATTAGAAAGCCAAATAGGTAGCCCCCAGTAGGGCCTAAAAGCGTCATAAAACCACTTCTAAAATCAGAAAACACTGGCACTCCAAAAGCCCCTAGGGCTAAATAAGTAAGAACCGTTTGCGAAGCTCTAGTTGGGTTATAGGTCAAGCCGATAAGAAAAACACTAAGTGTTTGTAAAGTCACGGAAACAGGCTCTAAGTGTACAGAAACTTGGGTGCTGATGGCGATCAATGTAGCGCCAAATAAAATCTTAGCAAGGTTGCTTTGGATTATCTGGGTTAAAAGGCTGCGTTGTTGGATACATGAAGACAAAGGACGGGCCATGGGTTAAATTCTCCAATCTATTATAAATAAATTATTCAGATTATTTAGATACTCTTCGTATGCTTTTCTGTCAAGCTATATACTGCATCAAAAAAATAATAAAAACAACCCGGAACATCATCCTTGATGTTCCGAGTCTGTGATACACTGCACTTTCAACAAAAACGAAGCCGTCCCTTTAGGCGCTACATCCTTGTAGACTGCATCCTTGCATTAGTTCCTCACACCATCCCTTTGCTTAGAATACGGGTTTGGTTCAGAGAATAAAATAGGCAAATTCGGAAGTTTATGTAGGCCTAGGCTTAAATTGTTGTAAGCCTTTAACAAGTAATCAGGAAGATTTCCACAGAAACTCTGGATAAGTCTGTGGATAAGTATTTGGATCGCTCTTCTATGGGCTTATCTTATCGTTTGAATAAAAAATGTCCAAAATTTATTTTCGACGGATGTTTTTATAGGCAGGGACCCAACGAGTAGCCTGAATTTTCAATTCGAGTGCATCGGTATTTTGATCGCTGGGATCTAAATCACTCACACCATCGGCCAAGGCTTGTTTGGCAACTGCCAAAGCAACTTCTTGTGCTAAATTATAAGCCTCTTCCATGGGAGGTAAGAGAGCCGTTTCTTGACTACGTAAACCCATGGTGTATTTTACGATGGCCTGTATGGTTGCCCAAAGCATATTGTTTGTCACCAAACGTGCTTTTGCACTTAAAATTCCCAAGCCCAAACCAGGAAAAGCTAGGGCATTATTACATTGAGCAATATCTGGGAATGGGCTACCTGTTGCAATCAGGGCTCTTTTTTCTGTCCAGAGCATAATATCTTTGGGCAAGGCTTCGCAGGATGCAGTAGGATTAGACAGGGGAAAAATAATCGGTCGGGCATGATTAGCAGCCATGGTTCGAATATGTTCTTCAGTGAAGGCCCCCCCCATGGCAGAACAGCCAATCAATAGATTAGGCTTCACTTGCTTTAAAACATTTAGTAAATCCAAAGCCTGATCGGGCCAATGGTTTATTTTTTCTGAAGATTTAGCGTATTTGGTTTGAAAATCAAGCAGATCTTGTCCTTCAACCAAAAGGCCATGTTTATCGATCAACCAAATTTTATCCCGTGCTTGTTCTGGACTCATTCCCATGCGTACCCAGGCAGAAACCAATTCATCAGCAATACCCACCCCTGCTGTGCCTGCACCAAAAATAACAGCTTCTTGATTTTTAAAATCTAGGCCACACATTTGGCTCGCCCTTAGAAAAGCGCTGATCGTTACAATGGCCGTACCTTGCATGTCATCATTAAAAGTACAGAAATTATCTTTGTACTTTTCTAAAATTCTCCTGGCATTGTCTCTTCCAAAATCTTCCCAATGTAGGAAAACTTTAGGGCAACGTTTGCGCAATAGATTAACAAAATCATCGATGAATCCATCGTATTGATCGCCTTTTAAACGTTCATGACGCCAACCCAAATAAAGGGGATCAGCCAGTAAATTTTCATTATTAGTGCCTGCGTCCAAATAGATCGGCAAGCAGCGATAAGGATCCAAGCCGCCAAAAAGGGTATAAAGCATAATTTTTGCAATCGGAATATAAATAGATCCTACCCCTTGATCACCTATACCCAAAACACGTTCGCCATCAGTCACAACAATAACATGGATATCAGGATGTGTTCGGTTGTCAAAAATTGTCTCTAAATGATCTCGATCAGGGTAAGCGATGTACAGACCACGGGGCTGCCTGAATTCCCAGCTGAATTGCTTAACCGCAGTGCTGACAGAAGGGGTATAGATCACGGGTAACATTTCAGTGACATGGCCTGAAACCAATTTATAGAATAAAACTTCATTGCGATCATGTAGATTATTCAGATAAATATGACGTTGAATAGAGGTTTTATATTTTTTGTACTGGGCATAACAGCGAACCACTTGTTCTTCCAAGGTTTCTGTGTGTTGGGGTAATTTGCCTAAAAGACCTAAATTAATTCTTTCATCCAGACTAAAGGCGGTGCCTTTGTTTAATAGGGGGGTAGACAACAAAGCCTTTCCTGTAAGACTGGAGTCAACTTCAATCCAGGATTCCTGCGTATTGGCATCAAATTTTAATTCATAATTTAACATAATTTAAGATACGGCTCTTGAGTTGTTCCCTAGAGTGTAGCAGAAGGGGTAAAATTTAGGTTCTTTGCTACACTGTAAAAAGAATCGAAAAAGAATCGAAAAAGATATCCCGATAAGAACTAGGGGGAATGACATGAAAGCCGGTGTTCAAGCTCAGATCCAGACCCAAAATAGCAAGGATTTTTCAAAAGATCCGGTGATCCAGTGGGTAACGTTTAAACTGGATGGTGAGACCTACGGTATTAATGTGATGCAGGTACAAGAAGTTCTGCGTTATACCGAAATAGCCCCGGTTCCTGGTGCGCCGAATTATGTTTTAGGTATTATTAATTTACGAGGCAATGTTGTTACTGTCATCGATACCCGAAAAAGATTTGGTTTATACCCCGCCGAAGTGACTGATCAAACAAGAATAGTGATCATTGAAGCAGAAAAACAGGTGGTAGGTATTTTAGTAGACAGCGTGGCTGAAGTAGTGTATTTACATGCGTCTGAAATTGAAACAGCTCCGAATGTAGGCAATGAAGAAACCTCTAAATTCCTCGAAGGCGTTTGCAATCGAGGGGGCGAATTATTGATTTTAGTCGATTTGAATAAGCTGCTAACAGATGAAGAATGGAAGGAAATGCAACAGCTGAGTTAATAGCTGGTATAAGCTATAGGGGGATCAAGGAGTGATTTTAGCCGGACTTTATATCGTTGCCATTATTGGGCTTTCCAGCTTGATTATTAGCCTAGTGATTTGGGGGCTGTATTTGAGCTTTACTAAAAAAACACAAACTGAAGTTCTGAATTTAAATAAGCAATTGGATTTGATCGAACAGCGTATTCAAGGTTTTGCGCAAGGGGTAATAGCCGCTTGTGAAAAAATCCAAGAATTAGAACAACGTTTGAAAAATTTTGATGCCAGGCAGGAAAAATTCGAATTAAGAGATCCTGACAGTGCAGCCTATACACATGCTGCCAAACTTGTGGGTATGGGGGCGAAAATTGATGATTTAATCAACAATTGTGGTATCTCTCGCGCAGAAGCAGAATTAATCTATATAGTTAATAAAAATACCACAGAATTAAATCAATCAAATCAATCAAAGCCCTTGATGGCCGGCATTCAAAACTTGTGAATCTTATGAAAAATTTTTATTTTTCGGTTTGTTTTATGCTTATGCCATTGCTAGCCGTTTTTTTAGTTGAAAATCTAGAAGCCCAAGAAAAACAGATTGTCCGAATTTTAGAAGTTCAGAATCGTCCGGCACAGGAAATTGTGGAGGTTCTAAAACCCTTACTTAAAGAGGGTGAGGGGATTAAAGTTTTAGATCAAAAATTAATCTTAAAAACCTCTGAAGAAAATTATG
>JBJSZW010000193.1:0-4286 GCA_046090565.1 Gammaproteobacteria bacterium | reverse complement strand
GCTTTCTTAGCATCTTCAGCGGCCTTAGCAGCTTCTTCGGCTTTCTTAGCATCTTCAGCGGCCTTAGCAGCTTCTTCTGCTTTCTTAGCATCTTCAGCGGCCTTAGCAGCTTCTTCAGCAGCCGTCTTCGCAGCGGCATCTTCTGCTTTGATTGTTTCAGCTTTCAATATGCTAAGTTTACCTAATTCAGTGCTAATTTCGGAAATTTTTGTATTCAATGAAGCTATGTGTTCTTTCCATTTTTCGAGTTTTCCTAGCAGTTCTGGAGTGCTTTTTTCGATATGGATACTGATATCATCATTCGCGGTGTCAATGAGTGTTTGTATAGAATCTCGATTTTTTCGAAAAGCTTCTTTTTCAACTTGAAGTTCACTTATTTTGGTTGTGATTTCACTTAATTTCATATTTTCGACCTCATTAAATTATGTATTTCAAAGTTTTTGTATCAAAATGGAATGATATTACTCCATCAGAATTATCAAGGAATTATTTTTAACAAGCAAGAATAGAGTTAACTAACTAAGTTGTTGGATTGCCTCGGATCGGCATTTTATGCTAAAACTATACTCTATCCGAAATAAAGGATTGCGAGATCTTAAACAGGCCTACAATAAAAATTCTAGTACTGTATTTAGATCTTCTAGTATTAATAAATCTTTTTTGCTTTAGTTTTATAAAAAAACAGGGCAATTATAAAAAATATGAGGATTATTCTGATGTCTAAACAAAATAAAATTGTATCCAAAGCTTGTTTGACTACTTTGATTGGCCTTGCATCTGTTTTACCTACAATTGCAAATGCTGATGATTTTTATTTCAAACCCTATGTTGGTTTTGGGATTGAAAATCGACACATGGATTTTAAAAAGAACTATGGTAATGGTTTTTTCAAAAAAAATCAGTTAAATTACATTCCTTTTGTCGGCGTTGATCTGCATGAAAATCTTGCTTTAGAAATGGGATACCAACTTTCTAAAAAAATGAATTATGATAAAAAACTCGTGGAAGGTGACTATCTTTTTGGTGAATATGTTGATGATGTCCAGAGTGGGTACCGTACCAGAGGTTTCTATAAAATGAAAGGATTTAATTTGGACGCGATTGGAAAATACCCTGTTTTTTGCGATACAACTTTTGTTTTTGCTCGAGTTGGTGTGAAATTCGCAAAATTAAAATTGGAACATGATACATACCAAGACGCAGCAGGAATCCCTACTCCTGCAGCATCAACGACTGTAAAGGCTAGTAAAGTTATTCCAAGATTAGGTCTTGGTTTGGATCATCAGGTTTATGCAGATGAATCCATGGGAGATTTAGGTATTCGTTTGAACACTATTTGGGAAAAAACTAGTGCTATAAAAATACGAAAATTTACTGATTCTGATTTGCAAGGTGAGCCGGTTCTACAGCCTAAATTGAAAAATTCCATTTCTTATGGAATGGATTTATACTGGAAATTTTAATTTTTTAAGATTGTCAGAAAAAACCCCAATGTACCAAAAGTAGATTGGGGTTTTTATTTTGATTTTGACCGTTTAAATTTTAGAATCCAAAGACTCTTCTCATTTCCCTACATTTTTCTTTCGAAGAAGTTTTGTATTCAGCACTAAATGCAGAGGGATTATCCCGTTTTAATCGAAACAATCGAAGAAATTCAGGAGCTCTTTCTTCCCCAACTTCCCTACGAATTCTAGCCGCTTCAGGCTCTTCTGCAGCGGATGATGAAGCAGAAGCTGCACCGGCGGCTCGAGCTCGAGCTTCTTCTTCACGTCTGGCTTCCTCAGCGGCTCTAGCTGCTTCAGCCTCACGTCGCTCACGTTCACGTCTAGCAGCATCTTCTGCTGCACGCCTTCTAGCCTCAGCAGCAGCTCTAGCTGCTTCAGCCTCAGCTGCAGCTTTTGCCCTAGCAGCCTCTGCTGCGCGCCGTCTTTCTTCGTCAGCTTTTGCCCTAGCGGCTTCAGCCTCAGCTTTTGCCCTAGCAGCCTCTGCTGCACGTCGCCTTTCTTCTTCAGCCTTTGCACTGGCGGCTTCAGCTGCACGTCGTCTTTCTTCTTCAGCTCTAGGTTCTGCCTCCATTCTAGCGTTATGAACAGGGTCGATGTGATCAGCTTGTAATACCATATGAATCATTCCAGGAAGAGCTGGGAAAGTGGTATGTAAATGTATGTTAATTTCATGTTGTAATCCAAAAAGAACTTCTTGGTGTTCTCGGGCAGTTTTTTGGGCTGGAGTTTCATCGGCAGATGCAGGGTGACTTGGGTCTGGTCTACGGATATGATCGATATTAAGCAAAGGGCCTGCTGCAGCGCCGCGAGCTTCAAAGCAAAAATTATGAATGTGGGGATAGATTCTGTTCAAGATATCGTATCGAACTTTATCGCTATGCAGATGTCTTTTCACGAATTTAACAGTACCGCGATCAAGATCTTTTTTTAAGTCTTCTTGAAATTTATGTCTATCTGCAGGAGATAAAGATTCAGACAAAGCCGTGGCATATAAAGCCAATAAAAAGGTTTGTTGATTGGTAAAACTGACTGCTCCACCGGATCTGAAGATAATTTTCATTATGTGTACCTCTGTGATTGATTATTAGTGTTTTGATTTGAATAATTAATTTAAAATTATTGACATATTATAAATAATTAAATTATTGAAGTCAATAGGGGGGGAGGACTGTGGGAGGTATGAACGGGATTAGAATTTATTAAATTGGGTAATTTTGACTTAAAAACCTCTGACAACCCTGATAATCATCCGAAGCTTCTTTGATGCGTTTAATGCCTTCTACTAAATCGGCTTCATTGGCTGCGATGGAAAGGCGGATAAAGTGTTGATTTTCAGAACCTGCTTTTGAAAAAGAGGGGCGATCCATCACGGCGACGGCATGTTCTTCTAGGAGGAATTTTTGGAAAATGGTACTGGGTTGGTATTGGGTTTTAAGTTCGGGAGATAGTTTTTCATAGACATCTAAAATACCCAGGTTGCCACAAATCAGGCCCACATTGGGGAAGAGGTAGAAGGCCCCTGCGGGTTTGATGCAATGCATACTGGGGATGTTGATCAGCATGCCATGGGCCAGATCCCGCCTTTTTTGGAAGGTGGCGACCATTTGTTTAACGGCTTCTTGGGATTCGGGGTGGTTAAGGGCCACAACGGCTGCGGCTTGCTGGTAGGGGCTTACGCAGGAAAAATAATTGATGTTCCAGGCTTTGAACCAGGCAGCCTCTTCTACGGTGGGCAGTACGGCATAGCCTAGGCGGCCGCCTGTCCAGGCATAGCTTTTGGAAAAGCCACTGCAGATAATGGTTTTTTTGCCTAATTCAGGGTGACGCGAGAAAGATTCTAGTGTATTGCCATCAAATAAAATATCTTCATAAATTTCATCTGAAAAAATACGAAAATCGGCAGGGGCTTTGTTTAAGATAACTTGGCCTAAGGTTTTTATTTCTTCAGCGCTTAGGATGCCCCCTGTGGGGTTAGAGGGATAGTTTAAGTAGAGTAATTTTGTTTTTGAACTTAAGTTTTGTTCTAATAAATCAGGTGTCAGTGCAAAATTATTTTTTTCTTGTAAAACCAAGGCCTTGGGAATACCCCCTACGGTGGGGATAAAGGATTCATAAATAGGAAAGCCTGGGCTGGGGTAAAGGATTTCTTCGCCTGGATCGCAGTAAATTTCTTGGCTAAAGCCAATGGCGGGTTTGGCGCCGGGTAAGACTACGACTTGATCGGGGGAGATGTTTAAGCCTCTGGAATGGAAGATTTGTTCTGCAATGGCTTGGCGCAGTGGCAAAATACCCTGGGGATCGCAATAATGGGTATTATTTTTATCCAGCTCGAGTTTAATGGCATCTTTCACACAGCCAGGGATATTGAAATTGGGTTCCCCCAAATTCAAACGAATAACTTTAGGGCCTCTAGCTTCTGCTGCTAAAATTAGCGGCAGCATACGAAAAGCGCTTTCAGTTCCCAGTAATTGGGTCCGTTTCGAGAACAGACTCATGTGTGTCGATCCTTGTCCTTAATGATGATGTAGATATGCTTTCCGTAGCTGTGGTTTTGCTTGAATTCGCAGGTGTTTTAGAGCGTGGTAATTTTTGTTTAAAATCTTTGGAAGATAGGGAGTATTGTTCCATGAGCTTTCTTAAGGTGCCGCGGTTAATACCCAGCCATTTAGCCACTTTGGATTGGTTACCCCGTGCTCTTTGCAGGCTGATTTCCAGTAAAGGCAATTCTACTTCACCTTGGACCAAATAAAATAAATTACTGATCTGGCCGTCTTCCATGGC
>JBJSZW010000192.1:0-4711 GCA_046090565.1 Gammaproteobacteria bacterium | reverse complement strand
GGGGACTGGGCGGCGAATCGCTTGATTCCAGATATTGTAAGGGCTTCTAAACAAAAACAAAGCTTAAGCATTCGGCATCCCCAAGCCATACGGCCCTGGCAATGGGTTTTGGAACCGCTTGGTGGCTATATGCGTTTGGCCCAAGGGCTTTGGCAAAATCCAGAAATTTACAGTGGGGCCTGGAATTTTGGGCCGACTTATAATCATGCCCTTTCTGTTCAACAATTACTGGAACTTTGGTCTAGCATGTGGCCTTGGAAATTAGATTGGCAAGTAGAAAAAAGCGATTTCCATGAACATCAGTTATTAAAATTAGATGTGAACAAGGCCATGAAATATTTAAACTGGCAAAACAAAATGGACGAAGAACAGATCATTGCTTGGACGGTAGCCTGGTACAAAGCCTGGATGGATGGTAAAAACATGGAAGAAGAAACTTTAAAGCAAATCGAAAATTATGAATACTTATTGGGGTAGCCATGCTGGGAAATAAATTAGCTTTTGGAAAAAACGAATTTTGTAGGTTCTGTAAAAAACGGTTGGAAAATCAATTGATTGATTTGGGCAATATGCCATTGGCAAACAATTATTTAACACAAGAAAAAATAAGCGAAGAAAAAAAATACCCATTGTTTGTAATGGTTTGTGATGCCTGCTTTTTGGTACAGCTGGGTTATTTTGTAAATCCTGAAATTATTTTTACAAAATATGCCTATGCGTCTTCGTATTCTAGTTCTTGGTTGCAACATGCTGAAGAATATGCCTATAAAACAGTAAAAAAATTAAATTTAGGTAAAGATAGTTTGGTGGTTGAATTAGGCAGCAATGATGGTTATTTGTTGCAGTATTTTACCAAACAAAATATTCGTGTTTTAGGCATAGAACCTGCGGCTAATATTGCTGAACAGGCCAGGCGTAAAGACATAGATACCATTTCGGAATTTTTTGATCATGAATTGGCCCGGGAATTGGCCAGCCGTAAGCAAGCGGATTTAATTATTGCAAACAATGTTTTTGCTCATATTCCCGGCATACACAGTGTGGTAGCGGGTTTTAAATTGCTCTTAGGCCCAGAAGGTGTGATTACCATAGAGGCACCGCATTTATTGAATTTATTGGCCAATAAAGAGTTTGATACGATTTATCATGAGCATTATTATTACTATAGTTTATTGGCCATTGAAAAAATCATGGCGCATTATGATTTACAGGTGTTTGATGTAGAAACTTTAAGCACCCATGGGGGCTCTTTAAGATTTTACATTCAGCATCGAAAAACAGGAAAATACGAAGAGCAACATGGCCTCATGGCTTGTCGGGAATTAGAATACCAATTTGGCATGCATCGCATTGAAGTTTACCAAGGTTTGCACTTTCAGGCCGAACAAATCAAACAAGCCCTGAATAATTTTTTAGAACAGCAACGCATTCATAATCGCAAAGTGATTGCCTATGGCGCTCCAGCCAAGGGCAATACTTTATTGAACTTTTGTAATATTACGACTAGGGATTTGCTTTGTACGATTGATAAAAATCCCCTAAAACAAAACAAATTTTTGCCAGGGACCCATATTCCTGTTTATGATTTTGATAAAATTGCTGAATACCAACCAGAATATGTGTTAATATTGCCATGGAATATCAAACATGAAATAATGGCAGATATTAATAAAATCAATACTTGGGGTGTAAAATTTATAACGCCGATTCCAGAATTAAAAGTAGAGCAAGGCAGTGGCTAAATCAATTAAAGCAGAAGCCTTAAAAATTACAGGGGCTTTTATTTTAGATTTACCCAAACAAGCCGATGAAAGGGGTAGTTTTTCAAGATTATTTTGCCAAAAAACTCTGAAAGAATCGGGTGTTTTGCATACAATTACTCAAATTAATTTAAGTCAAAATTCACATAAAAATACCTTAAGAGGCCTGCATTACCAAAAAGAACCTCACCAGGAATTTAAATATGTTTATTGCTTAAGTGGGAAAATTTTTGATGTGATGGTTGATTTAAGACAAGATTCAGCAACCTATGGGCAGTACGAAAGCATTATCTTATCTGGAGCAGAACCCAGGGCTCTGTTTATTCCTGCCGGTTGCGCCCATGGCTTTCAAACCTTGGAAGATAACAGTAATTTGTTGTATTTAATGGGGGCTAATTATCTGCCAGAGGCTGCATCCGGTATACATTGGAAGAGTTCGGATTTGAATATTCCTTGGCCTTTGCAAAATCCCTTGGTATCTGATCAGGACCAAAAATGGCCTGATTTTACTGCTAAGGCAGTAATTTAGTTGGATTTAGGCTTTTTTTGTCTAATTATCCTAAAAATAGGCAGTATTTAGTGCTTAAGCCGTAAAAAAAAGATTAAAAAACTTGTTGCTGCTCTAAATTTTTAAAATCCCATAAATTTTGATCCATTAATTGGCTGGGTTTGACTTGGCCAATGGCATGTAATAAATTACTAGGTACTTTTGGGTTTTCTAACGCCAAGTTTTGGATAAGTTTTTTAACTTTTTTGCGCACCAGATTTTCTTGTGAACCGCATAAATTACAAGGAATGATGGGATAATCTTGCAGTTTAGCGAATTTGGCAATATCGGCCTCTTGGCAATAGGCTAGGGGTCGAATCACAATGTGTTTTTTATTGTCAGACAGCAGCTTAGGTGGCATGGAACGAATTTCGCCATTGTACATCATAGACATTAAAACAGTCGTAATTAAATCATCACGGTGGTGGCCCAAAGCAATTTTATTAAAGCCATGTGCTTCTGCATAGCTGTAAATAATCCCCCGCATAAGTCTGGAACAAAGCGAACAGTAAGTTTGTCCTTCTGGAATTTTTTCTTTTACAATAGCATAAGTATCTTCTGTTAAGATTTTATAAGGGATTTTGTGATCTTCCATGTATTGACGTAATTTTACATCGTTCCAACCAGGCTGGGATTGATCCAGCGTAAAAGCCAGAATTTGAAATTTGCCATTGGTTTTTAATCTTAGCTTATTTAATAAACTCACCATGGTAAAGGAATCTTTACCACCAGAAACACAGACTAAAACTCTATCGCCTCTTTGGATCATATTAAAATCAGCAATGGCCTTGCCTGTGTAATGCAATAATTTTTTTTCCAGACGTGCTTTTTGTTTGAGTGGGTCTGTCTGTTTGACAGTGTTTAGGGGTTGAAGCTTCAGAACTTGTTCCATGGTTTTTTGTATCCTCAAATGCAACGTAGGGGTTTGGGAAGGCCAGCCAATAGGCTTAATGTTTTAGCAATTCCAGTGGGAAAACGTTTTTGTAGCCAGAGGCTAGAAATATCAGGATTTTGAAATTCTTTTTGTAGGCCTTGAATCAGCATCCGCATGGATGGAAAGTGTTGATTGGCCAGAAAAAAATCCCGTACCCAGTAAATAATCGTCCAATATTCTTTACTGCTGTCACTATTTAAATCAATATTTTGTTCTAAGGCAATTTCAAGCGCCCATTCAGGCCTCCAGTTTTCTATATGCAACAAGAAGCCATAAGCATCCCTGGGGGCTAAATCTTGCTTTGTATCCATGGTATGGGGGATATTGGGGGTATTAATGGCGGCTGTGCACATGATTTTATTTTAATATTTTAAATAGCTTAAAATATAGAAATTAGGGCCCAGAGTCAAGAAGCCGAGCTTAGGCTTTGTAGTGGTAAACAATCACATCCCTGCTGTTAAGAAGCGCTTGTAAGTCCGGGCTTTTAAAATCAGTGTACAGGCACTTGATTCCGTATTGCGTATAGGTATTTAAGATTTTGTATAATTTTGAATCAGGATCGCTCAGATTTTGCATGCCCCGTTCGAGGGATAAATAAACAGAAACCTCCAAATCCCAATCCAGTGCATTTAATAGAAATTCAATTTCAAATTCTGTTAGGGCTTCTGGGTTTATATCTATCATCAGAAGTAATTTTTTCTTAAGGGCAAGCATAGTAATTTTAAGGATGTGGGGAAATAGTTAAAATAGTAATTTCATCTTTATTAGGACCATAATACCAGAAAATTCTATAGGCACCTGGCGTATTATTTTCTGCATAGGCTTCAAAAATTTCTTCTCCATTGGGGCCTTTAATAGAGCTATATTTATGGGTATTTAAACTGGGATGTCTGGGGTTTGTTTCTAAATACCCTAAGGTTTTTCTAACTGCTTTCAGTCGTTTTACCAGTGCAGGATTTTGTTCTAAATTGGTTAAGCTAGCATCAGCTTTTTCTGTAAAGAATAAATTAAACGGCATTGCCACTGTCTGTTAGAAACTGTGAAAAATTGCCTCGAGATTTTAGCTTGCCTTGTTTGGCTTCTTGTATAGCTGATTTCAGTTCTTTTAGGGCGCTAGGATTTTCAAACAGCCATTTTTCGCGCGCAGGTATTTCTGCGTAGGGCTCTAAAACAAGTTTGTGATCTTCTGTTTCAGTGAGAAGGTAACCGCTAACACCTTCAGCAAGCTGCCCTAGGGTAATTCGGCCTTTGGAATCTGGCCTAAGCATTTTAGTAATCATATAATAGAATATAGGATAAAATGGGAAAAATAACAAGTGGGAATATATTTAAGTGGGATAATTTGACTTCCTCTCCGGCATGAATGCCGAAGATTCCCACTTTTAACGCTAAGCGGGTTGGTTCCTGCCAACAACCATCCAATGATGATTTGCGATCTCTGCGTCAGAGACTCTACGACTTTTTCAAGCC
>JBJSZW010000191.1:0-6029 GCA_046090565.1 Gammaproteobacteria bacterium | reverse complement strand
ATCATCCATTCGAATCACTAAACCAGAATAATATTGATTAAATAATGGGTAAATAACGATATTATAATAATTTATTTTGTTGTTTTTTTGTTTTGGAAATTTAGAAATAGATTCTATGTGTTTTTTTTGTATCACTTTTTTTAATAATTCTGAATCTATATCTGTGCTTAATTCAAATAACAACTTGCCTTTTGCATGAGCCTTTGAGATATCAAAATATTTCTCCGCTTCCTGATTCCATTCCGTCACCACGCATTTTTCATCAATGGCTATTAATACAGATGGCATATAGTCTAAAATAGAGTAAAAAAAAGACTTGATCTTTTTTAACTCCTGTTCTATGTTTGTGCGTTGTACTACCTCATAAGCCAAACGATCACTTGCTAAACGCATTTCCGATATGATACTTGAATTTGTTTGGTATTGCTTTAATAAGGCTGAAAGAAATCGATATCCCATTAGAACGAAAAGAAGATTAATGAGAACAGAAATTCCTAAAAAAACAATTTTTTTAATATTTGGCTCTTTAACCCCCATATTTAAAGACAAATCGTAAATAAGAAAACCAGAAAATACAGATGAAATAAAGAATATACACGCTATTAGCAAAAAACTAGATAAGTTGTGATTCATTACAAATTTCATATTATTTACTATAGTTGAAAATAAGCGGTAACATTTTGAAGCCGATGGCCACTGTGTTAGAGATATTTAATTGATGGTTATGATTAATGTTTAAGAAAATTTTGGTGTTTGATAGAGAAGCTCCCAAGCTTGGGCCCCTGCTTCAATCACTGTCTAACTCCCAGCAAAGCCCCCTTGTCTTTGAATGCCATCATGAGGCTCAAAGGGCCATTCGAGCTCTTTTAGATGCCTATGGTGAGTATGGTTGTATTCTTTTGGGACATGAGAGCGCCGACTTTGAGATGATTCATCGCTTACAGGCAATTGTAAAACTACGAATCATGCCTTTGATCATGTTTATTAATGCCAAAGATACTCAAGCCGTAAGCACTGCAATTGAAGCAGGGGTCCGATACTGTATCGATCCCAAACAAGACATAGAGCTATCAATAAATATGCTTCTTTCTGCGTTCTCTGATTTTAAACGCTACTTGGGTTACCAACACCATTTATTAAATTCTAATGAACAAGTCGCTTTTTTTATACAACAAGCCAGTTTTAAATTTCGAAGCCTTAAAGAGGCCAAGCTTTTGGCTAATTTCATGGCTCAACTTTGTCCCAACCAAAAATTATCTGTCATCGGCATTACTGAGTTATTCATCAACGCCATTGAACATGGTAATTTAGCTATTGATTACGGTGAAAAATCAAAAATAAAAGAAGAATGTGATTGGGTTGAAGAAATCGAAAAACGATTAAACTTACCTGAAAATTTAAATAAATTTGTGCTCGTTAATTTCGATCGAGACAGTGAATATTTACGCTTAAGAATCGAAGATCAAGGCAATGGATTCGATTGGAAACAATACGAATCGATACAACCACAACGGCTTCTAGACAAACACGGGCGAGGCATTGCAATGGCAAAAAGCTTAAGCTTCCATGAATTGTCTTTTTCTGGTAAAGGTAATATCGCCCACTGCACAATCAAGCTATGAGCTAGAATCTGGTGTAGGCATTTTGAGCCCGGGCCTGATTTATCGGATTGCTTAGCATGATATCATTGCTTGAACTAGCCACCGCAAGCGGGCGAGCAATACCCTGGCTTTGGTAGAACTGAAGGATTTCGGGTGGCTTATCATTAAATCTGTTTGCAGTAGTGTCTTGTTGGGTCTGCCCAGCACTCCCTAAGCCTGATTCAACTGATTGAGATTCTTGAACAACCACGCCATCAATAGCTACACCACTTTGCTGGGCCGTACTATTCCCGGCAGATCCACAAAAATAACGATAAAAAAACCTCATGGCACGAAAAGGACAGGTGATGATATCACATAAAGTTCCAAAACAACCTGCACAAGAAGAACAGAAGCGCGCTGCACAACAAGCAGAGGCAATTGCCAATACCAAAAGCGCCCCTGCCAATATTTCATAAAAATCATCTTTGTTCATTTGGTAAGAACTCCCAGTATATCTAGTACTTATATTCAAGACTGCCAGTATACACAGGTTTTAACAAAGAAATAAACTCTGACAGCCCTAAAGACAGTCCTTTTGTTCAATTTATTTTTGCAGTATACTTTGTAGCCGTCTTGTAGCTTTAACCGCCTAGGAGTTTTCTGTGAATCTTTTTGTACAATCTTCCACCCTCATCGCTTTGAATCCCAACCAGTCTTCAAGCCCCAGGCCCAAAACCTTGAACGATACCAAACAAGAAGCAGAGCAGCCACAACGCATTTTAAAAGCACGCCTAAAAGCCTTAAAGGCAGGTTTTGAAAAACTTGAGCTTGAGATCACCAGAACACCTCCTCCAAAATCTCCAAATACCAGCCCTTACATTCAATTCATAAAAAAAGTTCAATTTCTCCAAACTTTATTCACCAAAGCGCTGAATAACTCCGCTGAATTAACCCAGATTCAAACCGCAAAAGAGGCTTTTTTAGGTATTTCTTACATTTTTGAATTGGTAAAAAAATTAGAAATACGAATGGAACAATGGAATAAAAAATTCAAAAAAGAACTGATGGCTCTGAAAAAAACTGATCTAGAAATCTTGGGCCATATGGAATACCAAAAAATCCTAATCGAATGTTATCACAGCGCTAAACTGCAGATACAGGCTTTGAGCCCCTATTTTTCCATTGAAATTCCAGAACAAAATACCTATGATCTGATTTTAAAACAAATTCAAGATCTCATCGTTTCTAAAGCCCTACGTATTCTACTACAGTCCGCTCACATGGCTATTTATGGCATCCTTGGAATCCCAAAACAAACGGGCCTATTGGATCATGCAGAGCATTTTTACAAAAATTTCAAACCCCATGCTTTGCGTATCAAAGAAATCATGCAAATTATGCTGACTCACTGGCTGGGCAGATGCTATTTAGAACCCATAATCGACACCGCAAATGACCACGCGAAGTTTTTTCAACGATTAGAAGCTGGCCAAACCGATTCTTTTTCCTTTCCTGAATTAAATGTTTTAAATCATACTGCCTTTTCTTTTTTACTCTTCAAAATTTTAGAATGTGAAATTAAAGATGAAAAAGAAATCATCAATTCATTTGAATCTAAAGTATTAAACAAAATACCCTTTGCTATTAGAAAAAATCTGCTTGATGAAAACCTAAGCAAATTGGGCTTGCTTGAAGAAGAAGATCTACGCAATTTCCCCCAAAGCTGCCTTAATAAACTTCTGCCTTTAAGTGATGTTTTTCTTCGACTTTACGATGAAATTTCAAAAAAAATGTTTGGATCCAACCTTCTTGACTCACGTAATACATTTTTGGCCTTCTCTGGGTATCGAAAAATTACCATCATTCACCACTCAGAAGATCTCAGCTTATGGGATTCATTGATTTGGTATCAAAGAAACTTGACTGAAAATATTCAACGCGGTGATTTACGTGAAAGAAAAGAAATTCTACAACACATAGAAGCCCTCCATAATTTTAGACTTGGCTTAAGTCAAACTCCACTTAAACACGATGCCGAACATTTGGTTGAATCGGCAATTCAAAAATTGAATGATCTTTTACAAAAAATTGAAACCGCCAATGCCGCTTTTGATGCCATTCATGCTGAACTTCGATTCGCAGAAACGGCCAAAACAGAATTTGAAGAAAGAAAAATAAGAAGAGCTAAAAAAAAGCTTAAAAAGAAAATAAAATCTAAGAAGCTTTCTTTATTAGAGGCTTGCGATAAAGCAAGTTTAAGTGCCCCAGCCGGAACAGAAGAAAAATCAGAGCAACCTGAACCCAAGACATTCCCGGGCAAAAATGAATCTGCAAGCACAAGCCCCCTAGCGATTGATGCGTCTAACCGGCCTAATCTTGATAATGGTATAAATAAAATTACTGACATTAGCACAAGGGATCTGAATCATAAGCTTCCTCCCGCAGTTTTAAGCTGGTTTGATCAATTTAAAGCCCTAGGTTTTAGCCTCAAATTGCATGGGGGATTTATTTTAGATTATCTCTTAAACAGGGAACCCTTGGATCTGGATTTTATTAGCAATGCTGATTCAACTTTTATTCAAAATTTAGCGATTGATCAGCGTTTTTTCAAACAAAACCCCTACAAACTCTCTTTATTTTCTACCCTCACCAACGAAGGTTTAAGCCTTGAAATTTGGCAAAGCGATCTGGATGAATCTAGAACCGCCGACTTTACAGTCTCAAGCTTTTCTTACGATGGAAAATCCATTTCAGCAGGCTCTGCCCAAGCACAAGAAGATTTTTTCAATCGCAGAATTAGATTGATGCCCCATAAAACCTTAGAAACAGATCCGATTTTAATTTTGAAAGTGATTAGGCTTTGCCAAAAGGGATTTACTGTTCCGGAAACATTAGCCAAGGAATTGAAAGAGGCACTGAAGGCCCTGCAAATAGAACTTAGGAAAAATCATATTCCCTATCTTGTGTATCTCAAGAAATTATTGCTCAATGGTCAAGCCCGTCGAACACTTGAATTCTTAAACAAATATGGCATTCTGGATGTTCTATTACCAAGCATCGCGCCAGAACAATTTGAGCGATTTTTGGAAATTATGAATTCTTTGGATAAACAATTCAGGAAAATTCGCTACATGCGCCAACTGGGCATCGCCTCGCTGCCTCGGATTTTTTCAGATTTCTTGGCTTTTTCTAATTTACCATCCAGCGAATCACCAGATGCATTATTTAAGACTTTGGCTGCTCAATTCCCGATCTTGCAAGATTGGTGTAAAATCATGCAGAATACCCCTATGGCCAGGGAGTCGTTTTTGAAAAAAATCAACCCAAGCCTTGAGCTGGATTCATCTAGCCCTTCTGAAACTCAAAAGCCAATATTCAAATAAGGATATCAATATGTACGAACGATGTAACCCCTTCGAAAAATGCTTATTTTTGTTTTGTTGCTGTTGCATGATGCTGTACGAAAATTGTTGTGAAAGCAAACCTTTGAAATGTTTAAAAAGCTGTTTCTCTTGTTTGAAAGAATGCCTTGGCTTTTTTTTCCTCATGCCCTGTGTTTTGTTGTATCAAAAATGTTCTACCGTAAAAACCTCTTGTCATTTAAAATGTTGCGATTCAGGTTGTTCTTCTTGTTGCTGCCCTAGCACTCCATCAGAACCCAGCCCTTTTGTTTATGGCTCCTCTCCCGATCAATACCGCGGTTCTTCTGTTTCTGCCCTAGCACACCCTTCTTCAGTGGATATTGTTGTTCTTGAAATGGCTGCCTTAAGAAAAGAAAATGAAGAACTTCGCACAAAAGTTGAACAAAGCATTGTTGCTGTTGCACCACCAACTCTGTTCTTTTCCCCAAGCGCTTACCCTGTAGCACCAAGCGCCCCTAGCATCCAACCTCCTACTTATGACGAATCAATAGCACATTCTATTGAAATTATTGCTCCAAGTTCTTTAGCTATTGCAGTACAGCAGAAACCTGCATGATTATAGCTTTACTTTTACTATTTTAGTGTCTTGTTTATCTTCCGAACGGCTATTTTCTTCTAACTTATGCTCCAAATTTTTATAAGCTATAGAATTCAGATCAACCGAGGCTGAACAGTCCATTATTCTTAGAGTACTATTTTTTTCAAGTGCTTGGTTTAATTCTTGTAAACCTTCTTCGCCAATTTCATTAAAATGCAAATCTAAATTTTCAATTTTTTTGTTGGATTTAATAACCGAAGTTAAATATAAAACCCCTTTTAATCCAAAAAAATTTACTCGTAAATTCAAAATTTTAAGACTGTTATTGCTTTGCAAGGCAAAACTTAAATAGGCCATCCCATCATCTTCGATTTTACTATTGTGTAAACCCAAATCTTCAAGTGTTGTATTAACTAAAAGCATCTGTCCTAAAGCGATCATCCCTTTTACGCCCGGTTAGTCGGTCCACGGGCTGATTGAGCCTCG
>JBJSZW010000190.1:0-2907 GCA_046090565.1 Gammaproteobacteria bacterium | reverse complement strand
AAAAACGGCGCTATTCTATGGAAACGAAACATCCATGTGGAACAAGAAATCGACGGAAAATGGGATGAACCGCCGTATTATCCGAATTTTACAAATCACCTAAACAGTTCTATTCGTAAGGCTCAACAGGATTTGCTCAATGATTTTTTCAATACCAGTCCTGCGGTAAGGGTTGTTCAGTAATAATTAATAGTAATTTCTAAAAAAATCATAGCCTGTTTGAAATTAAACTTTTAAATGGGCTATTTTTGTTTTAATTTGAAGTAAGTAGAGTAAGATAATATGCAAAATGTAACTTTTATGGATCCTTTAACCATGGATGCTGGCAGTAATTTTATCCCAGTTTCCAATCGCAGATTTGTGGCTTGGAGAAGATTTTTTGCCAGGATGACTGATTTATTTTTAATCTCTATATGCCTTTATGTCCCTTTATGGTTTTGGTTTATTTCTTTTATTTTAGATCAAACCAAAACTATTCCGTCTTCTCAAAAAAATTTAGCGGCCCTTGCTGGTTTAGGTCGTTTTTTAAGCGCTTACATGAGCGAACAATATATTCTTGGCGTGATCATGGTAACGCTTATTTCTTTGTGCGTCTTTGGATTTTTTGGATTTAATATGCTTTTAAATGCCGTTTGCACCACTTTATTTGGAAATACTTTTGGAAAATTTATTTTTGCTGTACAGGCGGTTCAAATAAATGGCTCTAAGCTGTCTTTTACAAGAATTTTAAAGCGAGAATTTTGGATTTTTATGTCTGGAACTTGGTTGTGGGCTTATTTTAACTTCAAGAAAAACGGGCTTAATTTTTGGGATCGTAAAACTAGAAGCATGATAATTGAAAGCAGGCCTTATTCCATTGGAGTTTTTATAACTTGTGCTATTTTTGTTATTATCCTCAGGGTGATGATGTTTGTTTTTGACGTATCTAATATCTAAATACAGCTAATAGCTTAAATTTTCGATAAACGATCTAAAGTGTCTGGGTATTTTCGAATCATTAATAATAGGGCTGAGGCCTGAACATTTGGCTTCATCAGCCCTTGTTCCCATTTTTCCAAAGTTCTGAGAGGCACTCTAAGCTTTAGGGCAAAAACAGATCTTGAAAGATGCAAATTTTCACGAACTTCTCGAATTTTTTCAGGGCTTATCTCCGGCTTTTCTTTTTCTGAAAGTGAATAGGTTCGGAGGGTAATTTGACCCTTATTATATTCCTGTATTTCTTTAAGCCCTTGCTCTAATTCTTCAAATAAATTTCTTTTTTTCATTTTAAAATTCTCTAATAATTTTTTGTAAGTCTTTTTATGAGAACATTCAATACACTGTGTCAAATTTAATTTTGTATAAAACTAATTTTTATTTTAAAATTAGAGGCCCCTGCAATTCTTGACAATAAATCTAAAGAGGGTATACGTTCATCCTGGCCACTCTCTAAACGGGCAATAACAGCCTGGGTGGTACCTGCTTTTTTAGCCAATTGTTGTTGAGTTAATTTTGCTTTATGCCTAATATGGATAATCATTTTTGCAATAGTATTAATCAAAAGTTCACGATCAAATCTTTCCTTAAAAGCAGGACTTTTAATTTTTTTTTGTATATAATCATCTAATGTAAAAGCTTTCATTATTTAATACCTCGATCATTCTTTTTTCAGATACGTTAATTTCTTTTAAAGGTGCTTTCTGCGATTGTTTTTTGTAAGAATGTAATAGAACCATAATATTTTTCATAATAGTCACATAAAATATTCTGTATCCAGAATTTACTGTCTGGATTTTAATTTCCCACAACTTTCCTTTAATTTGCCGAAACATCACCCTCGGACAATCAAAACCAAGTTCCTCAATATTTTTCAAGCAACCCAAGATTCTAGCCTGTTCTTCTATAGGAAGTTTTTCTATAAAATCAAGCACCGGCTTTCTTTTTTCACCATAAAAAACTATTTTCATAATCACATTGATCTCAAAATACGAAGTATATACCCAAAAGGATATATTTGTCAAGACTACCCCTAATGCTAATGCTAATGCTCGGATAGTCTAAAAAGACGGTTATACCTGAGTCCCAAGCACAAAATAAAATCCTAAACCCCAAATGTAAACCCTAGGGTTACCGTTATGGAAAAATTAAAAAAATCTATACAAAATTTCCCCTCAGGAACTGTTGCAACTACTCATTAGTTCAATACGATTGGTGTTTCTAGGCAACTTTGCCAAAAATATATTACTCAAGAAACCATTGCTCTAATTCTTCAAATAAATTTCTTTTTTTCATCTTAATATCAATAACTATTAAAAAATCTAGAAATATCAATAATCGATGTAAAATAATCACTATCCACTACATCTTCACTCACGCCATTTGCATGTATCAGAACTGGGCGATAAGAAAAACTTTTAGGAGAATGTAGCTCCTCTATTTTTTGTTGTACTTCTTGAATAACAGAATAATTAATAACCTGTTTAGAAAATTTTATTTCACAAATATAAAGGGTATTAAATTTAGTTTGAATCATATAATCAATTTGACAACCGCGAATACGCTTTGTTTTATGTTGATAAAATGGATTTTCAGCTACAATATCTTCAGTTTTAATATTCGCGGCCTTGTGTATTAATTTTCTATTGTTTAAAACTAAATTTTCAAATTGCAAGCCCATTATTGAATTCCATTCAGGCAATGATCCTAAAGATTTAAGATCATAGGTATCTCTATTTATTTTATTTAGATTTTTCTCTATATATTTCAAATAAAAACGCAAATAATTATCACTTAATCGATAGGTGCTAATTTTGGAATCTTCTGCACTGGATAAGTTCCAGGTATAGTCTCGCCTAATAAATCCAGACAATTCAAGCTCAAATAAATAATCAGAAATTCTACCATTGGAAGTAACCCCTAATATTTCAC
>JBJSZW010000189.1:0-3756 GCA_046090565.1 Gammaproteobacteria bacterium | reverse complement strand
AGAAACCAAGCTGAGTTGTGTTGCTAAACCCAATGAAATTAAAAGACCTGTTTTGTATTTTTTCTTTATCATATTTTATATTTTAATTAGATAGTCTGGACTAAGAATCTCATCATGTCATCTGCTGTTTCTATGGTTCTGGCATTGGTTTCATAGGCTCTTTGATGTTGAATTAAATTCACCATTTCTTCAACAATATTAACGTTTGAAGATTCTAAATTATTCTGCTCTAAAGAACCCAAACCATTGTTTCCTGGCACTCCAGATTGTGGCGTACCACTGGCCTGGGTTTCTAAAAATAAATTATCCCCAATCGGTTCTAAGCCTGCAGGATTGATAAAATCCGCCAATTGAATTTGCCCTAAAGTGGTTGGTGTTGTGCTGCCTGTCACTAAAACACTCACCGTGCCATCATTACCCACTGTAAAACTCAAAGCCCCTGGGGGTACTGTTAGGGCTGGATCCAATTTATTGCCTTCTAAATTAACGATGGCGCCTGTTGAATCAGGACTGAATTTTCCTGCCCTGGTATAGGCTGTTGTACCATCAGATCTGGTTATTTTGAAAAATCCACGGCCATTAATGGCCATATCAAAAGCATTATTGGTTCTTTGTAAATTACCCGGTGCAAAATCTTTTTGCGTGGCAATCACTTTAACACCTGTACCTAGCATTAACCCTGAAGGCAATTCAGAAGTAGCTGTAGATTGTGCGCCGGGTTGTCTGATTTTTTGATACAAGGTGTCTGCAAACACACCCTGGCCTTTCTTAAAACCTGCTGTTTCAACGTTAGCCAAATTATGTGCTGTAACAGAAACAGAAGTTTGGTTGGCGTCTAGGCCTGTTTTAGCTATCCATAGTGCTGGTATCATAAAACGCTTGCTCCCTTGTATTTAGCTTTTATTCTAAATCTGCATAATCCGTGCCGTTGCACTTTCACTTTCTTCAGCGACTTGCATCATTTTTACATTTAATTCATATTCACGCGCTAGAGTGATGATATCTACCAATTCTCCCACCGCATTTACATTGCTGGCTTCTTTCATGCCCGTGATAATACTTGAACTGCTGTCTTCTATTGGAACTGCTCCATTTTTTTGCCTGAAATTACCATCTTGGGTTTTGTACAATAATTTTTGATCTGGATTTACCAATTTTAATTTATCTAGCGTTAATAAAGTTTGATTGCTGTCCCGAGCTACCACGCTAATGGTTCCATCTTGGGCCACTGATATTTTTTGATGATCGGGTACAAAAATAGGCCCCCCAGTTCCTAACACACGCGCACCACTGCCATTGACTAAAAAGCCTTCTTTTCCAATGGTTAAATCACCTCTTCGGGTATAGGATTCTGCCCCATCTTCGGCTTGCACCACAAAAAAAGCCTCTCCATTAATGGCCAAATCCAAATCATTTCCGCTGGAAATCAAAGCACCCGGACTTAAATCGTGCCCAGGATTGGCAGCACCTACATAAACCCGAGAGGGGTGCACCTCTCCGTACACGGGCATGCTGTAAAGAACTGAAAAATCAGATTTAAAGCCCGTGGTTTGAGAATTTGCTAAATTATTAGCTTTCACTCCCTGCGCATACAAGATTTCTTTGGCACCACTCATGGAAACATACAGTGAACGATCCGGCATATTAATTTCCTAATTTTTATCTGATATTAATAATAGTTTGTGTGATCGCATCTTCCGTTCGAATGGTTTGAGCATTGGCTTGGAAATTTCTTTGATAAATGATTAAATTCACTAATTCCTGCGCCAAATCAATATTCGAATCCTCCAAAGCGCCCGAACGAATAGCACCAAAACTCGCTTGTTGTGGCTTACCGACGATCACTGTTCCAGAATCAAAAGTCTCCGACCAAGAGGTTTTACCAATCGGCTGTAAACCCTGAACATTGTTAAAATCCGCCAAGGCAATTTGACCCAATTGCCTGGATTGCCCATTGGTGTATTGGGCTGAAATAATACCGCTATCGCTGGTACTGATTCTAGACAAACGCCCCACCGCATAACCTGTTTGCGTTAGCCCCTGATTGGCAAAATCAGCAGCCTGTTGAGTGGTACTGGATAGATCCAAGGAAATACTTTGTAAAGCTGCACCGGTACCTGGATCCCAATTGTTAATTTGGATGGTATCTGAGGAACTGTACAAAATACCACGTTTAAACGCATCATCTGTTTGCAAGCCAAGGGCTGTAGGATTAGAACCGCTTAAAATAATCGGATCATTGCTCGTATCGTTGACATATAAATTGTAAGTTCCTCTTTTGGTTTGATCTTTCGCTGTGGCTGTTAAATCAAAATTACCAAAAGTAACCCCTGCAGATGTTGCATCCGTCACCAACTGTATGTTTCTACCATCTGCTGCTGTTAATAAAATATCCGCACCAGAGGCGGAAGCTGTAACCCCAGTACTGGAAGAATAGGTATTGATTAAAGCGATCATTGCGGCTGTATTAGCCACGGTGCCTGTTACATTCAAACCATTGATTACAAATTCACCTGTATTTAAAGTACCGCCACCCGTTACTGGCCCTGTTAGCGTAAAAGTATTAGGATTGACAGACGCAGTTATACCATGCTGGTCTTTTTTGGCATTAATTTTTGAAGCAATCGCAATAGCACTTGCTTTTTTGGCGCCACTGGAAAATGTATCGTCTGCATCTACTGTTACTGCAATTTCAACACCATTGACTCGCAAATAGCCTGACTGAATATTATTGGTAGCATCCAAAGTACTAGTATTGGTTAAACCCGAAGGGTTGTTATTGCTTACAATTTGGTTTGCAACCCCACTGGAACCATAATAAACTGGGGCTGTATTTTTTACTTTGAATAAACCCTTGTCCGAAAATGACAAGGTAAAGGGCTGCGCTAAATCTGCGCTCAAATAGCCTTGGGGAGGAGTTCCCACCGGTGGCGTTGCTGCAGTTGGCGTTACATCTTTGTCATCTAAACCCACATAAACATGCCAAGTGTTTGGATAATTTCCTTTTACAAAATAAGCCGTTAAAGTATGAGCATTTCCTAAACTATCATAAATAGTCACGGGTTGATAATCGTTATAACTACTAATAGATGGCAAAGCCCCCGGTGTAAACCCTTTCGTAAATGGCGTGGTTGGTCTGCTTTTTCTTGAGTCTAAATTTAATTTTACAGTAACGGCATCTGTTGCTTTTGCTGATAAATTACTATTGGTGACTTGTATGCTACCTAATGTTCCTGATATAGCACCTGCGCTATCTGCCAAATAACCCTGTAATTTATGGCCTTCTGAATTTTGTATGTTACCGTATTTATTCACAAAAAATGCACCTGCTGTCGAATAAATCGTTGTTCCACCATCGTTTAAAATATACATGCCCTTACCATTAATGGCCAAATCTAAATTTCTAGTGGTTGGATTAATAGCGCCTTGGCTAAAATCTTGAGTCACGGAAGACAAGCGCGTACCTGTACCCACCGCTGTAGAGCTAACCCCCAAGGTTCCTACTGCATACACATCCCTAAATTCAGGTCTGGATTGTTTAAAACCCGTGGTACTGGCATTTGAAATATTATTACCAGCAACATTTAAGCCTTCTTGTGCGCCTCTTAAACCACTGATACCCGATTGTACACCACCCATACTTTGTTCTCCCTAACTTAATTTAAATTATTATTATTTATTCAAATTATTAATTATTATTTAATCATTATTTAATATCGTCCTGATTTCAGAAAACTTTCTTTGGGTTCCGTTTTC
>JBJSZW010000188.1:0-3578 GCA_046090565.1 Gammaproteobacteria bacterium | reverse complement strand
GGGGCATGTTACGATGTGGTTAACCGGTAATCTAAGCATTTGGTTGTTTTCTAAACCCGTCGCTTTTGAGAATATATCCGCTTCCCTGTCAGCCACAAAAGTTAAAGGCTTTGGATTAGTGATCTTGGAAATTATATTTTGAAAACAATTTTGCCACTTGAAAGATTCTTTTTCTTCAAGTAATCTATTCTTGGTATTTGAGTCAGCTATTGTATTTCTGACCCAAGGATTCAGGTGGCCTACGCTAAGGATCTGTTTATTTTCCGAATTTATGAGTAAACTGCCATGAAGCTGAAAGCCTTGTGTATCTTCGTGAGTGGTGGTTCCAAAATTTTGTTTCATAACATAATTGGTTGCGTTGGATAACTGTTTACAACTGTATCAAATGGACATATTAAATGCTTAACATCCATACAAATTTTATTGGCATTTAAAAGAGCACCTTTATTAATAGCCTCAATAGTCACTGTTTGATTCTCCAAAAATCTATGTGCTTGAACCTCTTTTGATCGAGAACCTGTAAGTTGACGAATGCAGCAAGAAATTTTTTCACAAATACGCCGAAATAAATGCGCTCCAACCGCATCCGTTTGTTTATTTCCAAAGCTACCAATATCAAATTCAGTAACATCCACACCTTCAGTATTAATTAAAGTTCTCATTGCGATATAAAACGTCCTTGTTTGTTAAACTGGTACAAGTTTAACAAATGCACTGTAAAAATACTAGTGAAAATTTTGGTAATTATAAATTTATATGTGACAATCAAATATTAATGATAGAGGGGCCTAAAAAGTGTGCATAGGGTAGATTTCCGGTTGGGGATGTGGAAAGATTAACTGAATTAATGGAAGAATTATTGAATGATTCAGAACAAAGAAAATGTTTGGGGCAGGAAGCGCAAAAGATTTGCGATCGTTTTCATCCTGAAAAAGTGTTCAAACAATGGGATGAAGTTATGCAAGAGGTAATGAATAAAAAAGGCAAATGAAAACAATGAAGATCCATTCAGTAAAAATTCAGAATTTTCTAAAATTTAAAAAACTTATAATTTTAAGCTGTCTTTTTGTTTTTATGTTTTACATTTATTCTATTTACAATCCTAGAAGAGATACATCAATATATCTAGAACATGATAAAAATGAACTGACCACTTTAGGTTACAGAGCAAATAGAATAGATAGGATTTTATACCATTTGCGTTGGTGGATTGATCCATCCTTTAAGTACGCGAGAGATATGTATGTTAGTGATTTAAAAATAGATATAGTAATTCCATTAATTGAAAAAGATATGGATACTGCAGTCTATACCATACAAAGCGTTCGTAAGCTAGTGATGCATCCTATAGGTAAAATATTTATTGTTGGTCCAAACAGGCCTAAACTTATTGAGTTTTCCAAGAAAAATGATTGTGTTTTTGTAGACGAGGCTTTGGTTATAGATAAATTCGATGTTGTAAAAAAATATGGCGGTTGGATTATACAGCAATTTATAAAATTATCGATGGAAAAAATTGTTGAGCAAGATCATTATTTGGTAGTGGATGCCGATACGATTTTTTTACGACCCCAAATATTCTATGATAATGGAAAATATTTAGTTAATACGCATTGGATGTGTACCATGGGCCGAAAAATATTCTCTAATAACATTATAAAAAATGATAAAATTTGGTTATTAGATTTTGTGACACACAACATGCTATTTTCAAAAAATATTTTATCTGAACTTAAAAAAAGAATTGAAAACTTACATGCTAAGCCCTGGAACTTGGCTATATTAGATCAAGGAAAAAATTATAATATAAGATTTTTTTCAGAATATGAATTATACATGACCTATCTTACAGAATTATCAGGGGCTGATTATCAATTTGTAAGTAATGCGAATATGACTGTTCACAGGAATTCTTTTTTTGGGGTAGATGAAATTATAAGGGCATATGCTAATGATTACAAATCAATCAGCTTGCACCATTTTATTTTAAGGCCGATGATTGAAAATCGTTCTATTACAGAAGGCTTACAGAAGGATAAATAAAAACAATGAAAATTCATTTGGTTATTTGGTCTTTAGGAGTTGGGGGGGCTGAAAGGGCTATTACTGAGTTGGCCAACCACTTATCAGAAAGGCAGGAGGTAAGTTTAGTGTTGTTATCACCTAAAAAGCAAGAAATTTTTTACGAATTAAATCAAAATATAAATATCATTCAAAACACACAAAAAAAGAGAGGTCTAGTACCTCTCTTTTTTTTATTGGGGCTTGTATTTTCTAGGTTAATGTTTTTAAGGAGTTTGTTTAGAAAATCAAAGCCTGATTTATTGATTTCGTTTATAGATTTAACAAATGTTTTTGTTTTGATTTCAAGGTTAGGCTTACAATTTCCAGTAATTATTTCAGAAAGAATTGATCCTCATTATCATCGGGTATCTTTTCTAACATCTTTTTTAAGAAAAATATTGTATCGATTTGCAAATGCATTAGTTGTGCAATCTTCAAATGCCCAAGCATTTTTTTCCAAGGAAGTTCAAGAAATATGTAAAATTATTCCAAATGCGGCTAAAAATTTTGAAATGAAAAAAAGAGAGTACAGTTCTTGTGAAAAAATATTAACCGTAGGCCGTTTGAATGGCCAAAAAGATCAGAAAAGCTTAATTCTGGCTTTTTCGAAGTTGGCATCAAAATACGAAAAAATCTCTTTGACTATTTATGGGGAAGGGGTTGAGCGTGCTAATTTAGAAGCTTTGATTAAGGATTTGGATTTGAAAAATAGGGTTCATTTACCTGGGGTAGTGAAGGGCATGGAAGAGGTTTTGCTGGCAGGGGATTTGTTTGTTTTCCCATCCGTGTACGAGGGTTTTCCCAATGCTCTGTGTGAGGCCATGGCGCTGGGTTTGCCGGTGATTGCTTCCAGCTGTTCTGGGAATGTGGATGTGATAAGGGATGGGGTGGATGGTCGCCTATTTAAGGTAGGGGATGTGGAGGGGATGGCTGCTTTAATGGAGGAGTTTATCAATAGTGAAGCATTGCGGGTTCAGTATGGTAACAAGGCCAAAGAGGTGGTGGATCGGTTTTCAAGTGAGCGGATTTACAAGGAATGGGATGATTTGATTCTCGAATTGGCCTCGAAAAAGAAGTAAAATAGCGGCTATGATTATGAAAAGGACAGAAGACCTATGTCAAAATATTTAGATCCTAAAGCAGATATCGTATTTAAGAAAATTTTTGGACAGCATCCGGATTTGTTAAAAAGTTTCTTAAATGCTTTGTTGCCCTTGCCAGAAGATGGATTAATTGAAGAACTGGAGTATTTGCCTGTAGAGCAAGTGCCGGTGATTCCAGTTTTAAAAAATACAGTGGTTGACGTAAAGTGCAAAGATGTTCAAGGTCGGATTTTCATTGTTGAAATGCAAATGCAATGGACGGACAGTTTCTTACAACGCATGTTGTTTGGAGCGAGTCAGGCCTATGTGCGTCAATTGGGCAAAGGTGAGAAATATGAAAGCTTAAATCCGGTTTATGGGCTAGGCATTGTAGGTAGTATTTTTGAGCCCAAAACCGAGGAATGGTATCAC
>JBJSZW010000187.1:0-7588 GCA_046090565.1 Gammaproteobacteria bacterium | reverse complement strand
AGGGCATGTTTTGGTTTTTAATGAGGAAGCCCATGCTAAAAAAGAAGCCTATTGGGATTTGAAAAAAATTGCATCCAACAGTGAAAAAATAAAAACAGACCCAGAGACAATCAAATCTTTTGAAGCCTTGATTGAAGATGCTGTGACGCGCCGCATGGTGGCGGATGTGCCTTTGGGTGCGTTTTTGTCTGGCGGTATAGACAGCTCTTTGGTGGTTGCATTGATGCAAAAAAATAGCCTGCAAAAAATTAATACTTTTTCCATTGGCTTTGGGGAAAAAAATTACAACGAGGCCCAATATGCTAAGGCAGTGGCAGAACATGTGGGTACCAATCATCATGAACTTTATGTGTCTGATCAAGCAGCTTTGGATGTAATCCCCCATTTGGCGCAATACTATGATGAGCCTTTTGCGGATTCTTCCCAAATACCAACTTATTTGGTTTCTAAATTGGCCCGAGAAAAAGTGATTGTGAGTTTGTCTGGCGATGGGGGGGATGAATTATTTGGTGGTTATACGCGCTATATTTTTGCCTCGCATTATTGGAAAATCTTATCAAAAATCCCAGCACCTTTGCGTTCTAGCCTAGCATTTTGTTTAAGACTTTTAAAACCTCAAACTTATGATCAATTGCCCCTCAAGATGCCCAATATAGGCAATAATGTTTATAAATTAGCGGATTCGTTGGAAGCTCGAGATCCTTTGAGTATTTATTTGTCCCTGGTGCATTTATGGCCCAAGCCCTTGGATATATTGAATATTCAATCAGAAAATCACAATACTTTACAAAATAACTTATTGGCCAATACTTCAGAATTTCCTGTTTTTTTCGAAAGAATGCAATTGGCAGATCAACTCACCTATTTGCCAGACGATATTTTAACCAAGGTAGACAGGGCCAGTATGGCTGTGGCTTTAGAGGCTCGAGTGCCGCTTTTGGATCACCGCGTGGTAGAGCGGTCTTGGAGCCTGCCTTTGGATGCAAAAATTCAAGGCAAAGTAGGTAAGCAATTGCTTAGAAACATGCTTTACCAATATGTCCCGCGTACTTTGATTGAACGTCCCAAAATGGGTTTTGGTATACCCTTAAATGCTTGGCTCAAAGGACCGCTTAGGGCTTGGGCAGAAGATTTACTCAGCCCTGAGCAATTATCCAAATCAGGTTTATTTAAAGTAGAAGCGGTTCAAAATATTTGGAAATCGCACCTGGCAGGTCATAATCAGCAATACAGGCTGTGGTGTGTGTTGATGTTTCAGGCTTGGTATAGCTACTGGTTTTAAAACGCTATACTTGGCGAAATCTGTATTTTTTATTGACATTCCGCCAAGTTAGAGCTATACTTGGCGGAATATGTATGGAGAAACCATATGTCCACCATCGTTGGCAGGGTTCCAGAATTATCTGTTCTTGAAAAAATTTATCATTCAAATCAGGCAGAATTTTTAGCGGTATACGGTAGAAGACGTATAGGAAAAACCTATCTGATCAGTGAATTTTTCAAAAACAAAGGCTATTATTTCGAATTAACAGGGACCAAAGATGCCCCTTTAAAAACTCAATTAAGCAATTTTAGAGAAGAATTTGCAGATACCTTTTATGCAGGTGTAAAGCAAGAACTACCCAGTTCTTGGCAAGAGGCTTTTAACCAATTACGCCGTAAAATAAATACATTAGATTCTAATAAAAAAATAATTATTTTCTTAGATGAATTACCATGGTTGGCATCCCAACGTTCAGGTATTCTGAAAAGCTTAGAACATGTTTGGAATCGATATTTGTCTCGTTTAAGTAATGTTATTTTAATTATTTGTGGTTCTGCTGCCTCATGGATGCTAAATAAAATTATTTATAATAAAGGGGGTTTATACGGACGATTAACTGCTGAAATTCATTTAAAACCATTCACCTTGGGTGAAACAGAATTGTATTTAAATTCAAAAGGCATTTATTTAGATAGAAAACAAATCATAGAATTATATCTCGCATTTGGAGGCGTGGCTAAGTATCTTTCTAATGTGAGCAAAGGAAAATCATCTGCTCAAATTATTTCAGAAACATGCTTTAGTATGGAGGGGGCACTGCCTTTAGAATTTCAAAAATTGTATGATTCTTTGTTTGATAAACCACAGCAGCATATAGCCATTGTAAATTGCCTGTCTAATAAAAGATCGGGAATGACACAGTCTGAAATTTTTAAAAAAACGGGCATGCGTTCAGGCGGTGGTTTTACCAGATTGTTGAAAGAATTAGAAGCATCTGGATTTGTTTTAGCGATTAATGAATTTGGGTGTAAGAAAAAAGAAACCAAATACAGGCTGATTGACGAATATTCTTTGTTTTATTTATCTTGGATTAAGCCCTCTTTGGAAAATCAGTTGAACAATATACCAGTAAATTATTGGCTGAATATACAAAACAGCCAGGCTTATGCCACATGGGCTGGGTATGCATTTGAAGGTATTTGTCTGAAACACATCAACAAAATTATTGAAGCTTTGAAAATTTCTGTGGTAGCACGTTCTTCAACAGCATGGTCCTATGTTTCAAATAAAAAAGAGGGGCAAGCTGGTGCTCAAATCGATTTGGTTATTGATAGGCTTGATAACTGTATTAATTTGTGTGAAATTAAATATTATAACAGTGTTTTTCAATTAACTAAGAACTATGCAGAAAATTTACGGTATAAAAAATCTTGTTTCCAAGAACAAACTAAAACTAAAAAAAGTCTATTTACCACATTAATTACTAGTTATGGGGCAGAGAAAAATCAGCATTACTTAGCATCTGTAGACAACCAACTCACGATGGATGTATTGTTTTAAAACTAGGAAGCTATATTTTGAGTATTCGGGTGACTATTTCAGAACCCTCTAAACCAACAAGTTCCAATTGATTTTGGGCCATGTTTACTCGAAATGCCAAGCGGCTGAGTGAATTCAAAATCGGATATTTTAGCCATTGAAAGCCTTGTTTTTGAATCTCGTCTTGGGGAGATAAGCTACTAAAGCAGCGGCTTCGTTCATCACTCACTATCGCTCGGGGCAACCAGCCATGGCCTTGGCCATTGAAGCGGGATTCGAAATGATTGGCAGTGCCTAAAAGGGTATTATTGTGCAAGGCTGGGTTAAAATGCCGGGTGGCAAAAGCCTTTTCCGTCCGTTCAATGATGCAAGCTTGATTAGGCCCTGGACCCAAAAGAGAAAAGATAACGGGCAATGCGAGCTCTGTATTTTCGAGCATATTTAAAGCCTCTGTATAATCTTTGGCTTGTTCAAAAACCTGGCGAAGCAAATGAGAAGGCGGAAGGGCTTTGCTTTTATACCAGAGAACGCGGTTTTTGGCCCAGTCATAAACACAGTTGCCCAAATGTCTGCGCATAGGGGCTTGGTTGATCGCAATAGCGAATCGCCCAGGTGCAAAGGCGTTGAAGCTACCGCTTAGGGCTGGCCAAGTCATATTATAAAAATCGCCCAAAGAGCTTTTGTGTTGAGCCACCATCATGGTTTTACCCAAGCCAGGAAAGGGCCAGTCTAAGATTCTTAACAGGTGAATTTCTTGATCAATACACACAAAACCAGAAGTGCAGCCCCATTCATAGGCCAAATTAAGGGCGTAGGCCCCTGGTTTTTGAACCAATGCTGAAGCACCCTGAATTTCTTTAAGATAGGGGTTCTGGTTTTTTTTGAGCCATTTTTTGCAGACGGCATCGCCCAGGGGCATGGCCGCAGCATTTAAGATTTTCGAAGCGAGGCCATAGGAGTTTTCAATGTCCAAGAACATTTGCTGGGCATTTTTTGGATCCTGTTGTATCAGTTGGTTTAGATTATTATCAGGCCCAAGGGTTATGAATGGAATATTTTGCATTTTATTTCCCGCAATAAATTTTGTAAAATTTAAGATCTTAGGGTATAATAGCAGAACTCTATTTATTTAGCTATAGGTCAAAAATAAGCAGATATGCGCGCTTGGTTTGTGGTCCACACTCTACCCTTGAAGGAAAATTTGGCAGAAGCACAACTTCAAGCCCAAAATTTCGAAGTTTTCTTCCCGCGTTATGCCAAAAAAAGGCGCCATGCCCGTAAAATCGATACCGTGGTGGTTCCTTTGTTCCCTCGCTATCTTTTTGTCAGCTTCGATCCAGAAGTTGATCAATGGCGTTCTATAAACGGGACTTTGGGAGTTTCTTGCTTGCTCACCCGGGATTACATTCCTCTTAAAGTACCAACTCCCCTCATAGAGCAATTACAGGCAGAATCCGGCCATAATCAAGGCCTGATTTCCTTGGACCATTTACAACTATTCGCCCCAGGTGATAAAGTAAAGATCTTAGATGGGTCTTTTCAAGGACAGGTCGCTGTTTTTGAAAAAATGACCGATCAAGATCGTGTTCAAATTTTACTTCATTTCCTGGGGAGGGAATCTAGATTCGTATTACCAGTCACCAGCTTAGAGGCTTGGTAGAACCTTTTGATTTCAATGGTTTAAAGTCCAAATATCCGCTTCCGCTTTTTCTAATCAGCTTCTTAGTGCAATGTTCCTATGTTTTGGAATGGGGTTCTTTTAGATTAAGCATTGTAGTGGCAGATTTGCTTTGCCCCTACATGTTATATTATGCCTACCAATATTATAAACAAAAAAAACTGCCGTCCTTGGCTATAAAAATCAGCATACTTGTTTTTGCAAGCTTTAGCTTTTCTTTGATTTGGGGAATATATTCCTTGGGCTATGTTTCGACTTGGTCTTTTTATAATAAGTATTTGTCTTTGCCTATTTTATTTTGCTATGCGTTTTATGCCAGCTGTTTTCAACCTGCGATCATTATAAAATGCCTTTTGAAATCCTATTCAATATTGGCCCTATTTATTATTTTTTTTCAAACAATTCTTCACATACATAGCATCTATGCTGGAACCTATGGTGTTTTAGGCTTTCTTGCTAATCCCAATGCTTTTGGTTTTCTAGCACTGTTTGTACTAATTTATCAGATTTCCGTATTCAAAAATAAGCCTATTCAAAAATCGGAAATTTTTATTAATTTAATTCTTATATTTAGCACCCAATCAAGAGCTGTATTTATCAACGCCGGGTTTATTTTAATATTTTTTATACTCCTAAAAAGATTATCTTGGGTTGAGGCTTTAAAATTTTGGATTTATGCATGGTTAAGCTATGTGATTTTGATGGATTTTATTTATTATCTAAAAAATATTTATTATTCTAATTTTTCTATTCATTTATTATCAGACATGGGAATTCATCATCAATTTTCTACAACAGGAACTGTATATTCATCAGATTCAGAAAGAATCAGAATGTTTACTGAAGGGCTAAAAGCCTGGTGGGAGGCAGGGCCTGTGGCTTGGTTCCTTGGTTTGGGCTTGGGGTATTTTAGGGAAAAATTATCACAGGGCTATGCAGTAAAAAACGTCGTAATTCACAATACAGGGCTTTGGATTTGGGTTGAAATGGGTATCCTAGGCTTTTTTAGTTTGTTAGCAGCTTATGGTTTGTTTATTAAAAAATATTTATGGGATCTTAAAAAACAGCTCACAAACACAGAAAACAAAAATACATGGCTGGCTTTATTAGCATGCCAGCTTGTGTTTGCGATTTTTTCAATGGTTCATGAAATGCTTTCTCAAAGAATTTTGTGGTTAAATTTTGGAATGATTTTGGCTTTTTACCATTATAAAAGACATGAAAAAAATATTTCTAGCATTTAAATTAATACTTTCGGCTGCGCTCTGTTTTTTTGTGTTTCGAAAAATGGATATCCAGGCATTTAAAGCGGATTTAAATTTCCTATCGCCCATTTATATGATTTTATTATTAATTTTAAGTTTTTCCCAAGTGTTAATGGTTTCGGCCAGATTTTTCTTTATTTTTCAAAAATTATCGGCTCATAAAAAGACATTTTTTAATATTCATAAAATCAATACTTTATCTGTTTTAAGCCATGGTTTTTTATTCGGTTATTTCAGTGGTTTTATGGTTAAAATGGGTTTACTTCTGGAGGCTACCGATCTTTCCAAAAAAAAACCATGTGGTTCATGTTGGTGGATAAATTAAACGCCTTGCTGTCTTTGTTATTGATAGCCCTAATAGGGCTTGGTTTATTATTTACTTATTCTTATACAGAAAAAAATAATTATGCCTTATGGCTAGGTTTAATGATACTGCCTTTATTTACCATTATTATGGGATTATTATTTAAATTTAAGCATTATTTAGGCAGGCAGTTTTTAATTTCTATTGTGTCTAATATGCTTAATTTGCTTTGCTTTGCTTTGCTTTGCTCTGATTTATTATTCAAAATTAGGTGCTTTTAATCTTACAAAAAGCCTTTTGGTGTTTCCATCTATTATGTTGGCGGCCAGTTTGCCCATTAGTTTAAATGGCTGGGGGATAAGAGAATTTTTAATGATCTATGTGCTGGATCAATTTGGCATTAACGAACGGGGTGCGTTCTATATTTCAGTGACGATAGGAATTTTATCCATTACAGCAGCCCTTCTAAACTACGGCAGTATTTTATTAATAGATGCCTGGCGATTTTTAAGGCGTTATGGCCTTAAATTTAGGCCGGTATTAGCTCTGCAAAAGCTCTCTTAATTCCCGATTCAACGCATCTTCGGCAATGCCATTTAAGTTTAATAAACGCCTTAAATGTGTGATGCTGTCTACATCAATGTTTGAAATTCGAAACCCTAGGGCCTTGGGTTCTTGATGAGCCAATTCGGCTTGAGTTTGTATGAATTCCTCGCCCTTATCGCTTAAGGGGATGGTGATGCTAAAATTTCCATCGGCTTGGAAGTTATTGGCCGCATCCGGATTACTGGTTAAAATGCCTTTTAAAGACAGATCCAGTACCTGGATGGGCCAAATTTTTCTGCTTTCCAAATGAGTAAGGGTAGCCTCGGCATGGAAGGGAATGCGTTGAAAAATCCTTTTTTCGCTCACGTTGAGTTCCTCAAATTTTAATTTTTGGTTAATTTTTTGTACTTGATGCGCTTAGGTTGCAGGGCTTCCTCTCCTAATTTGCTGCGTTTGTAGTTTTCGTATTCAGAATAGCTTCCCTCGTACCAAACAACTTGGCTATCGCCTTCAAAAGCCAAGGTATGAGTTGCAATGCGATCCAAAAACCAGCGATCATGTGAAATAACCATGGAGCAGCCTGCAAAATTCAGTAAGGCTTCTTCTAGGGCACGCAGCGTTTCGACGTCTAGATCATTGGTAGGTTCATCTAAAAGCAAAAGATTGCCGCCGCTTTTTAAGAGCTTGGCCAGGTGCACACGGTTGCGTTCACCACCGGATAAATCACCCACTTTCTTTTGTTGATCAGTGCCTTTGAAGTTAAAGCGGCTCACATAAGCCCTGGAAGGCATTTCAAATTGGCCCACGGTAATAACTTCAGAGCCATCTGAAATTTCTTCCCAGACTGTTTTTTTAGCAGATAAGGTATCCCGGCTTTGATCCACATAGGCCAGTTGTACCGTTTCTCCAAAACGGATTTCGCCCGAATCGGGTTGTTCTTGCTTGGTGATCATGCGGAAGAAAGTAGATTTACCCGCACCATTGGGGCCCAA
>JBJSZW010000186.1:0-8097 GCA_046090565.1 Gammaproteobacteria bacterium | reverse complement strand
TTAAAATACTTAATTAATTAATTTTTATTCGGCCAGCCCCAAGCTTATTAATCCTTTTGGCTGGCCTAAAATACTTGAATACTATAACAGTGAGTTTAGTGATTTACTTCGTATTTTTTCTTCAATTCTTCTACAGTACTTGCATTGTCTTTCAAGAATTTATTAAATTCTTCGATCAAAGCAGGTTGCTTGATTGAAGACAAATAATAAAAACCTGTAGAATTTGGCAAATTGGCGTTATAAACCAAAGCGCCTTCTTTATTCAATTGCTTTAAGGTATAGTTACCCACTGCAATATTGGCATACACGCCTTTGGCTTTTCCATCTATGGCCATACGAGCAGCAGAAACAAAATCATTGGCTTCTTGAACACGCACTTTTTTAGCTGCAATTAAATCCAAATAACCAAAGGCTGTAAAACCTCGAGTTAAACTAATGCTATCTAGTTGCTCAACACCTATATCTTTGTTACTTGGCAAAACCATAATGCCTTCAATAAACTGCAAAACAGGTGAGCTGTAAACAATATTCAAACCCTTTTCTTGTTTTTCTTTAGATTTCCAAAAGGCATTGTCTGGAAATTTCGCATCTATTTCCGATCTAAAAAAAGCCTCCCACAATCTTGGAATAGGATAAATTTTATAAGTAAAAGTATCATTATTTTGTTTGGCAAAAGTATCCAATAATTCCCTGGCAAAACCAACGTATTCATTTTTTTCATTCACATTATAAATGGGATAATAACTGGTTTGTTCAACACCAATGGTATAATTGGCGGCCGAAGCCAAAAAAGCCCCAGATGCCAAACCTAAACCAATCGCCACTTTTTTAAAAACTGAAAACATAAAACACCTCCTGTGCTTCTTTAAATTAAGATCTTAATTATATATCAGGCTATTTTTTATAGCCATAGCTCTGCGTTTAAAGGGCCACAAAATGAATAAACCGGGCAAAGCCAATACCAAAGAAAAATAAAAAAAGAAGGCATAACCATACTGGCCTACCACATAACCTGCCAAAGGACCCAAATAAATTCTGGGGATTACAGCGACAGACGATAAAAGCGCATACTGAGTGGCTGCATATTGAGGCCTACAAGCCCCAGTGATCAAAGACATAATCGCGGCCATGCTTAAAGCACCACAGCAACTTTCTAAACCAACAACAAAGGCCAAGCTCAGCTTATTCCAATGAATTTGATAAAAAATTAAATAGGTTAAATTACTTAAAGCTTGTAAAAGGCCACCCAAAAGCAACACCTGGAATAAACTAAAACGCTTCAGCCAAAGCCCCCCTAGGGTTACACCCGCCAAAGTCCCTAATAGGCCAAACGTTTTCATGATCAAACCTAAATCTTCCAAAGGGACTTGAAGTTCTTTTTGTAAAAAAACATAGCTCATCGTCCCTGCAAAGGCATCACCCAATTTGTACAAAATCAGTAAAGCTAAAATCCATAGGGCCTGTTTTTGTTCAAAATAATCTTGAAAAGCGGCTTTTAAATTCTTGAAAAAATTAGGATGAATAGGCTGGTCTAATTTTTTTTCTTTGAACAAAAACCAAGAAAGTCCCATAAAAGCCAACATCAAGAGAGCCAATAATTGATAAGTTCTCTCAAAGCCTAATTTAGCAGCCACATACAAGGCCCCACCGCCAGACAAAAGCATGCCAATTCTATAGCCATTCACGGCCATAGCAGAGCCTAATGCCCTGGTTTTTGGATCTAAAATTTCTGTTCTATAAGCATCTATGACAATATCTAAGCTAGCAGAACTCGCAGCCAAGATCGATGCCAAAATGAAAATTCCCCAATAGCCCATTTCTTTTAGGCCCCATTGTGAAAATAGAAAAACCCAGGCGATTAACAAAGCCTGAATCCCAAAGATCCAAGCGCCTCGCCGAAAAGCTCCTAAATACACCCGATCAAACACCGGAGCATATAAAAATTTATAGGTATGGGCGCCCCCCACTAGGGATAAGCTGCCAATCAAGGCCGGTGAATAGTCTAGTTGAGCCAACCAAGCCTGCAGGGTACTCCCTGTCAAAGCCAGGGGGAGACCAGAGATAAGACCCAGGACAAAACAAAGGCCATAAATTTTGTATTCTTCAATCTGTTTGAGTTTTTTATTGGGCATGCCGAGCTTTCCAGAAAAATTGCATCTTTGCCAGCACTTTTGCTAACACTATAAGCTTTTTAACACATATTGCCCCGGCGCGGCTAGTAACACTGGAAAATCAGGATTTCCTAAGGCCCTAGCAGGCACTGAACCCGCCCCAGGATTCAAACCCAAGAGCCAATCGCGCCAATTTGGCCACCAAGAGCCTGTATGATATTCGGCTATTTTATGCCAATGCTCTGGATTTTTTAAATCTGCCCCTGCAGCACACGGCAAAAGGCCCAGTTTATAACCGTATTTATTTCGATGCGGCGGATTCACCACCCCTGCAATATGGCCAGAACCTGCCAGTACAAAGCGGCTGTTTTTATGGCTATGGCTTGAGTCCTCCCCATATTGCAACGCCCCCGCATAAACACTTTGCCAAGGCGCGATGTGGTCTAATTCTGTGGCTAGAAAATAGCTAGGAATTTTAATTTTTTTCAAATCTAGAAATTGCCCATTGATTTTCACCCGCCCGGCTAATAAATCATTGTTCAAATACAAGGCCTCGAGACAAAAAGCATGTAAACGATAAGGCAAATTACTACTATCCCCATTCCAATGGAGCAAATCAAAAGCAGCAGGAATGTTACCCAACAAATAATTATTGATCACAAAAGACCAAATCAAATCATTAGCCCTTAACAAACTAAAAATATTGGCTAAAATTCGTCCATCTAAATAGCCTTTAACAGACATTTGTGTTTTCATAAGCTGCACAGATTCTGGATTGATAAAAATTCCCAAATCTCCAGGCTTGCTAAAATCTAAAAAAGTGGTCAAGTACGTTAGAGATTCAAAGAGCTTTGATTTGTTTTTTCCCAAAGTATCCAGATAAGCTGCTGCTGAGGCGAGCAAAGTCCCACCAATACAGAAACCCAAAGCATGGCAAGTTCGTATTTTTTTATTGCTATTTGTATTAATAATACTTTTAATTATTTTTAGAGATTCTAAAATTCCAAAATTTAGATAATCACTAAAACCTGCGTCTCTGTAACTTTCATCCGGATTCACCCAAGAGATCATAAATACGGTAAACCCCTGTTCCACCAGCCATTTAACCAAAGAGGTTTGGGGGCTTAAATCCAAGATATAATATTTATTAATCCAAGGTGGAACGATTAATATGGGAATTTCATTTACTTTCTCGGTTTGAGCCTCGTACTGAATCAATTCACAAATCCTATTTCGGTGGATAACGGCTCCTGCTGTTGTGGCCAAGTTTTTTCCTATACTAAAAGCATCCGGATCACTTAAACTAATTTTAAAAATATCGGGAGATTTTTGATAATCTTTTAAAAAATTTTGAATGCCTTGCCAAAGATTTTTACCTTCACTTTCAAAGGTCTTTTTCAAGATTTGTGGATTACTTAACAAAGTATTACTAGGCGACAAAGCATCTAAAACTTGATTGCCCCAGAAAATCATTTGTTTTTTTTGTTCTTCAGAAAATCCTTCTAAACCTTCAAGCAAATCTAGAAAACGTTTTTTGTACAAAAAAAACAAATCCCTTATTTGAGAAAAAGGTTTTTCATTCCAAGCTGGATCTAGGAAATTTCTATGTCCCAGCGCCAAACCTGAACCTAAATTTCTACCTGGGTTTGGACTCGAGTCCTGTATAATACTTAACCAATCTTTCCAATCCAATTGCCACATTCGATGTCTATCCTTTATATTCTGTCTCAATGTATAATAACTGACATGTATATGCAAGAAACAACTTTAAGATTAAATGTTATTGAAAGCTTTTCAGAGCTTTTAGATGCCTTAGCTGCTTTATCAGAGGGGATCCTATACACAGATTCCAAATTTCCAGCCTGGTTTCAAGCGGATCTTCTTTTTGAAAAATACAATCCTCCTTCGCAGCCTTATCGTACTCAAATTGTAGCGTTTATTCAACAACTGCAATATTTGGATAATCAAAATCCAAAAAATATCTTAATCGGCCCCGGCTTAGTTGCAGCTTCTGAACCTGTAATCGCTTTAGCAGAAGCTGTCAATACAGCTAAAAGCAAATTCAAAGCAGCCATGATCAATCTTAAAAAGCATAAATTGCCTGTTAAGCATCCGGATTTTGAGACTGCTTTTGAAGATCTTTTAAATACGCCCCATTCCAGAGAAACAAGGGCCAGCCATACTTTGAGAAAGTTAGGCTTAGCACGACTACATCTTAAACAATGCTATCGTTTAATTCCTATTTTTAAACAGAAGCCTCTTAAAGTTCGCTGGACTTGGGCCCATACCAAGGCCATTACCCGCATTTCACAAAAAGAGGCCGAGCAAAAATTATTAAAATTAGGTGATGATTTTAATATCAAAGCCCAATTGCAAAAGCTTTTTGGCCTTTCAGCTGCAGAAAATTTGGCGATCGTTCAAGAACTCGCCCCTCATTTAAGGGCCAACCTGCTATTTACAGAAGCAGGTATTGGGCCTTTGGGCACAAAGCGCCTGATGATCAAAGGCCCCATGCCCATTTTCTACTTAGCAGAATCAGTTTATGATCCTTTACCAGACTTTAAGCCTCCTCGTATCAAAACAGAAAAAAATCCCGATAGACTCAAACGTTCAGATACCAGGCTATCAGAAGCGCCTTTTCTACCAGCAATAAGAGCCTACCGTTATGAAACAGAAACTTAAATTTTAAAATTTCATTTTTTGATTGTTTTCTATTTCTCTGCTTTCTTCTTCTATTTTTTTCAAATAAAGGTTTTGATCCACAGACAATTGGGTTGCAGGTTCTTTTTCTAAAGCTTTTTTTATTTTTTGAGCAACTGATTTAGAAATTAGGCCTTCTTGGATCGCCTGTTTCATTGGAAAAAAACCTTGGGTATGAGAGAACAACTGATATTCACCAGGGCCAATCTTCACAACAATGTTATTCATATTATACACCTTCATTTAATTTAAAATTATTCAGTTCTATATTAACTATTAATCCCCTAAAATGTACACAAATCCAAAGACACAATCAATAGATTATTTTACAAGCAATTGCAAACAAAACCCAAAGTTGCTTATAATCCTGGACATGCTAAGAGAAGACTTAAACAGACTTCAAGCGCAGTCTGAGCGCTTAAAATCCATTCCTATTGCCTCCTTATTTAAAGCCGATAGCTCAAGATTTGAGCATTTTTCAAGGCGTTTGGGAGGAGTTTTTGTCGATTTTTCCAAACAGCATTTGGATTCCGAGGCTTTGGAAAATTTGATTCAGATTTGCGAACATCAAAATTTAAATGCCCTGATAGAGAACCTATTTTCAGGGGAACTTATTAATCATTCAGAACAGCGAGCAGCCCTCCACATGCATTTAAGGGCCCCCAACCCGCAAGCTGAAATTTCGGACTCACTCCAAAAACTAGATGCCGCTAGTCAAGTTTTAAAAGCCCATCAAACGCACGCAGAAATAAGAGATATCATTGCCCTAGGCATTGGCGGTTCAGAGCTCGGGCCAGCCTTGCTCACTCAGGCCCTTCGGGCTTATGATCAGGGCCGGTTTAGGTTGCATTTTATTTCGAATTTAGACGGCCTCACACTCGAACAAACCCTCAAAAAACTTGATCCTAAAAAAACGATTGCCATTATCAGTTCTAAGACTTTCAGCACTTTAGAAACCATGCTGAATGCTGAAGTCATTAAAAACTGGCTAAATATTAATCAAATATATGCTGTCACCGCCAAAACCGAAAAAGCAGCTGCCTGGGGTATTTTAAATCAAAATATTTTTGAATTTTGGGATTGGGTAGGGGGCCGTTATTCCATTTGGTCCAGCATTGCCCTGCCGGCTATTTTGGTGCTGGGCATGGATCATTTTAAAAGCTTTTTGGCCGGGGCCCATTTGGTTGATCAGCATTTTCTAAACACCAAAGATTACAGGCAAAACCTACCCGTTTTAATGGCCTTGATTGATGTCTGGAACCGAAATGGCCTAAGTTATCCCACGCATGCCATTATCCCCTACAACGATGGTTTAGAAAAACTGCCCCACTATCTTCAACAATTAGAAATGGAAAGCAATGGCAAAAGCGTTTTAAGAACTGCAAATAGATTCTGTAACCAGGCCACAGCCCCTGTTTTATGGGGAGGTTTGGGCTGCAATGGGCAACATGCCTTTGCACAATTATTGCACCAAAGTTTAGATGTCATTCCCATTGATTTTATTGCCAGTATCCAAGAGCCGCATCAATACCCCGAACACCAAGCCAATTTACTGGCCAGCGTTCTGGCTCAAGCACGCTCCCTGATGCTGGGCACTCCGGCTGAACTTAAAGACACAGCCTTGCACCAAGCCTGCCCTGGCAATAAACCCAGTACCATGATCTTATTAGATACCTTAAGCCCCTATAACCTAGGCAGCTTGTTAGCTCTCTATGAACACAAAGTCTTTGCCACTGCCATGCTTTGGGATATTAATCCCTTCGATCAATGGGGTGTTGAATTGGGTAAAAAACTCACCACTGAATTAAAACCCCTGCTTAACCCTGAAAACCCTGATCTGCCAAGCTCTCTGGATTCTTCCACCGCAGGTTTGATTCAAGAAATCTGGAAAGGCTGGCCTTCTTAAGCTACCCTTATCCTTATTAAATTAAGCAAGAGGGATCTGAAAATGGCAGAACAAAGAATTGCATTGGTTACCGGGGGCACAGGCGGCATAGGCACTGAAATTTGTAAGCATTTGGCCAAACAAGGGGCCAAAGTAATTGCAGGCTATAACAAAGGCGGCAGCGATGTTCAAGCCAAGGCCTGGCAAAAAGAGCAGGCCGAAGCCGGCTTTGAATTTGGCATTGCCTATGCAGATGTCAGCAATTTTGAATCTTGTGCCGTTTTAGTCGAAGAAATTGAAAAAAATTATGGCCCCATTGATATTGTTGTAAACAATGCCGGTATTACCCAAGACTCTGTGCTTAAAAAAATGGATGCCTTCCAATGGGAATCAGTGATGCGCATTAACCTAGACAGCATTTTCAATGTCACTCGACAAGTCATCAATGGTATGATTGAAAGACAATTTGGACGCATTATTTGTATTTCTTCTGTTAATGGTCAAAAAGGCCAATTCGGCCAAACCAATTATTCCACCGCAAAATCCGGCATGTATGGCTTTGTAAAATCCCTGGCGCAAGAAGTTGCCAACAAAGGCATTACGGCCAACTGCATTTCGCCCGGCTATGTCGGCACAGCCATGGTTAAAAAAATCGCACAACCCATTTTAGACAAAATCGTTCAACAAATTCCTCTGGGCCGCTTGGCAGAACCTTCCGAAATCGCCCGAGTAGCCGCTTTTTTAAGCTCAGATGATTCAGGCTACATCACAGGTGCTAATATCCCTGTGAATGGTGGTTTACACATGTACTAATTTTGATCAGATTTTCTCGCCCTTTAGGAGGCTATTTCTCTTAAACTGCCCAGCAAGTACAGAGGGCAGTTTAAAATATGCCCATCTTTTTTTAGATTCATGGGAGAGCTTCTGATTCCGAATTCAGGCTGATATTTCTGCAAATAGACTTGTAGGCTCTTTTTCTTAGAGGATTCCCCTGACTTTATCTCTAAAGGCAAAACTCGTGTATCAACCTGCAGGATATAATCGAGCTCCGCCTTGCCTTCGCTGGTCCAATAATAGAGCCCAAAGCCCGCAGCAACTAGGGTTTGGCTGACATAATTTTCAAGCAAAGAGCCTCTAAATTCCTGTAACAATCCGTATTCCTGAATCAACAATTTCGGGGATAAATTAACCATGGCGCCTAACAAGCCCACATCCGAAACATAAACTTTAAAATATTCAAATTCTGCATGGGCTTCTAGTGGAATTTTTGGGGCACTCAAATGATGTACTTTGTGAATCAAACCGGCTTCAAGCAGCCATTGAAGCGCATTTTCAAACTCTTTGGCACGGGCACTTTTTCTTATGACGGAATACAAAAATTTCTTATTTTCTTTGGCCAAT
>JBJSZW010000185.1:0-11960 GCA_046090565.1 Gammaproteobacteria bacterium | reverse complement strand
CCCGGCAAGAGGTTCTTCTAATTCTAAAAATCCTAAATGAGAAATTAACTCGTATTTTGCCAATTCATGGCCAATGGGTAAAATTTTACCGGTTATTTCACGGTAGGAAATTGCCAATTTTTTGGCGTCTTTCATTAATTTATTTAAATCATAAACATTTTTCATATTTTTCATCTATTAACAAATAACAAAAAGGCACATGTTCTACAATGTGCCTTTTCATCAAGCTACACAATTGTGGCTTAGAGTTTATGCCACGCGGAACACATCGCTCCAATGCGTGGTTGAGGTTGGTACGCTGGCTTTTTTGGCCCTGCTACTTACCTTTCTTTTGGTGGCTTTTTTCGCTTTAGACTTTGCCGTTACCGGATTTTTGCTTGCAGCTACTTTCTTTTTGGTCGCCACTTTTTTGACGGTTGTTTTCTTTTTGGCACTTGTTTTCTTAGCTGCCGCTTTTTTCACTCGTTCTTTTTTAACAGTTGCCTTTTTAGCACTTGTTTTCTTAGCTGTGGTTTTTTTAGCGGTTGCTTTTTTAACAGTTTTTTTAGCTACTTTAGAACCTACTTCTGCTTTTTTAGCGGTTGTTTTTTTAGCTACTTTCTTTTTAGCTACTTTCTTTACAGCAGCTGCCTTAGTAGCGGTACCCGTTGCCTTTTTGACTTTACGGACCTTTGTTTTTGAAGTTGCAGTTTTTTTTGCAACCTTCGCTTTTTTCACTGCTTTGGTTTTCGCAACCATGCTCATTCTCCTCTGTTAACAAAAATTTAATGAACGTTACATTAATAACATAGCACAATATTCAAGATTGTACACAATCTATAACCTGGCATATAGCATGCCAAACTTCATCAATGGAAAGACTCGCATCGATAGAAAAACATCGTGTTTTATTATCATGATACCAACCGATAACCAGCTCTGTTTGTTCATGATAAACAGCCAATCTGGCCTTGATGGTTTCTTCCTTATCGTCTTCTCGTTGGATTAAGGATTCACCAGTGACATTATCATGTTCTGCAATCAGCGGGGGATTATAAACGATATGATAAGTTCTACCAGATGCCAAATGGACCCGCCTACCGCTCAAACGTTCCACAATCACATTATCCGGCACTTGCAATTCTAATACAAAATCCAAAGAGATACCAGCACCCTCTAAAGCTTTCGCTTGTTCAATGGTTCTTGGAAAACCGTCCAACAAAAAACCTTGATTGAGAATATTAGGATTTTCTTCTATATGCTGTTTAAACATTGCAATGATTAGATCATCAGGTAATAATTGTCCAGTTTCAACAATGCTTTTCATTGTTTGACCCAATTGATTCTTCGAAGCAATGCAGGCCCGAACCAAATCGCCCATCACTATCTTATTAAGGCGGTATTGATTCACTAATTTTTCAGCTTGAGTACCCTTCCCTGCTCCGGGAGGGCCTATTAATAATATTTTCATTTTTTAAAGATTCCTATTAGATATGAATAATAAATTAACCGGTATTACGCATCCCTGCCGCAATCCCAGCTATACTGGCCATTAAGGCCTGTTCTAAAACAGGATTGTCTACCTCTTCTTTGCGTCTTCTTTTTAACAATTCTAATTGTAAATGATTCAATGGCAATAAATAGCGATTTCGAATGGAGATTGATCGGCGCATAGGCCGATCTTCAAACAGGAGGGTTCCTCCCACGAGCGATTTTATATGATTTAAAACCTGAATCCAAGCCCCATGCAAGTAATCCCTATACACTGTTTGTTTGTTAAAATTTTTATCATACAATTCAAAAATAGGCCATTCTACTTTTAGAAAAACCATTTCAATGACATTAATAAGCGATCTAAAATAGGGCCAAGACTGCCACATCGCTTTTAATAATTTTTTTTCAAAGCTTGATTTACTCATGGCCCCTATGCTCTCCGGTAATCCCAACCAAACAGGTAATAATAGCCTATTTTGAGTCCAAGAAAAAACCCAGGGAATCGCCCTTAAATTTTTGAGATCACTCAGACCATTTTGATAACGTTTGGGCGGACGACTGGCAATCAGTAAGCGCCCCAATTCTTGACAGGGCGTTACTTTGTAAAAATAATCTATAAAGGATTGATCTTTCGTTATTTTTTGATAAACTTCGGCTGATATTTTTGACATCCTTTCCATCAAATCAACCCAGACCGGTTCAGGCTCCACACCCGGATTTAAACTTGCCTGTAGTGTGGCCGCAGTGTATATTTCCAGTGTTTTCAGAGCAATTAAAGGCATGCCAAATTTTTGGCGAATGACTTCACCTTGTTGAGTTACACGAATTTTTCCTTGCACAGTACCTGGCGGTAAAGATAATATTGCAGCCTGTGTTGGCCAACCCCCGCGACCAATACTGCCTCCGCGTCCATGAAAAAATTTTAAGCGGACCTTTTTTTCTTTTGCTAATGCACTTAATTTTTTTTGAGCCTGATATTGGGCCCAAGAAGCGGCTAAAAATCCTGTATCCTTTGCTGAATCAGAATAGCCAATCATAATTTCTTGTTCGGCATTAACCAAATGTTTCACATAAATCTGTTTTTGAAACAGATTATCCATCGTATTTACTGCTGTTTCTAGAGCTTCCAGTGTTTCAAACAAGGGCACAATTGGTAAAATTGGCAACATCCCTTTTGAAAAAACTTGCTTTTGAAATAAAAGGACCAATAATAAATCCGAAGGGTTTAAAGCCATAGAGATCACATAAGAACCGAAATGTGGTCTAGGAATTTTTTGAAATAACTGATAAGTCTTAAACGTTTCTTGATGGATAGGGTCCAGAACCGTGAGTTGCTTCAGACCTTCACTCCAAAGATTCATCCCCAAATAGCTCGGTTCCTCTAAAGAACGTACCAGGAAATTTTGTTTTTCTATCTCTGAAAGCGCATGATAGCTGGCAATCGGCAATTTCAATTGTTGGCAAAAAGCTTCCATTAATTCAGTATGGGCACGAGCCTCTAAACGTATATCCATGGGCAACAAAACCAAACCAAAAACAGCTAACCTTCTTAAAACATCCGCTATATCTTCCAGCAGAATTAAAATTCCAGTTTTTTCAATCGTTTCATAAATTTTAAACAAAGGCTCTTTCAAATCTTCAAGGTTTTTTATGGATAAACTTTCAAAATCAAAATCCTCTTCAAAATTTTTATTGCTTAAAAAGGATTCTAAGCTATTTTTTGATCTTTGGATTTTTTGGATCAAAGCCCTTAACAGCACTCTATAAGGCTCATGGGCTGGAAAAGAACCCGTGAACATCTGTACATAATTTAAAAAATCCATGGTGCTTTCATCTATAGACAATAAATCTTTTAATGCTTCTAAATCTTTTTCATAAAGATCCAAAGCCATCCAACGAGACAATAAAGCAATTTCATGAGTTACGGCATAGGTTACTCTGGGGTTGCCATCTCTGTCTCCACCGATCCAAGACCCAAATTTCACAGGCGAAAAATCCAAAGGCAAACCCTTGCTAGCATGTGTTTTACAATGCTCATTGAGGATTTTTAAATAATTAGGTAAAGCCTTCCATAAGCTTGTTTCTACAACAGCAAAACCCCACTTGGCTTCTTCTACCGGACTAGGCCGCTGATGTCTGGATAAGGCGCTTAACCAAATCGTAGTCATTTGCTTTTTAAGTTCAAATTTTGCTTTTGTTTTTTCAATTTCTGTATGATTTTTAGATTCTAATATAGCTAAAAGATCGCTCATTTTATATAATTTATTGATAATCGTTCTTCGATTCACCTCTGTCGGATGTGCTGTTAAAACTAAATCTATATTCAAATTTAATAAGCCCTGATAGATTGCTTCTTTATTTTTTTTCTTATTTTTTTCAAAAAAATCAGCCAAGGGGCCTATTTGTTTTAATTCTATACGGTGACGCTCTTCTACCAAATTGGCAAAATTCAAAAAATGCGCCAAGGCCTGGGTAATATTTAGCAAAGTTTCATCTGAACAGTCTTTGAAATAGGTTGCCAAGGGAATAAAATTATTGTCACTTGATTCAGACACCAAATTCAAAAAATCTTGAACCCTGTGCACAAATTCAGAACCCTCTTGCTCGAAGAGTATTTCAAACCATAGGGATTGAACTGCTTCTAAAGTTTTTTTCATGTACGATGCTATACTTTGTAGTAGGTGGATTTATAAAATTAAACGGAGAATATTCCAGGATAGGATACACAATATGTCGGATGAAAGCAACTCAAACAAAAGACCCATTACTCCTAATATCAATGACTCTATGCTAACTCGAGAAACTTGGAAAATATTCCAAGTCATGGCTGAATTGGTTGAAGGATTTGAACGACTGGTCCATATTCGTCCTTCTGTTAGTATTTTTGGATCTGCGCGAATCCCTGATACACATCCTTATTATAAAGAAGCTCAAGAAGTCGCTGAAAAATTATCCAACGCCGGTTATTCTGTTGTCACCGGTGGTGGGCCTGGGATTATGGAAGCAGGTAACCGAGGAGCTTTCAAGGGCAAAAGCTTTAGCGTAGGGCTTAATATCGTATTACATCACCAAGAAGTCACTAATAAATTTCAGGATATTTCCTTAAGATTTAGACATTTTTTTACACGTAAGGTTATGTTTGTAAAATATGCCTGTGCTTATTTGGTCATGCCAGGTGGCTTTGGAACTTTGGATGAATTGGCTGAAATTTTAGCCTTGATTCAAACGAAAAAAACAAAGAAAATCCCAGTAATTTTAGTTAACGAAACATTTTGGAGACCTTTAATTGATTGGTTTCAAAATACCTTGGTAATAGAACAGCTTATTGATCCGGAAGACATGAAATTATTCACCATTGCCAATACCTCCGATGAAGTACTGGCACAACTCAATGAATTTTATAAGCATCATAGCCCCTACCCCAATGAACAAGAACAAGACATTATGTCTAAACTATAGGTCTAAGCCCTGAGATATCGGCAGTTCAACAACGAAGCAAGCACCCGGTAGGGGTGCTTCTTCTTTTGATTTGAGAAATAATTGACCATGATGCTTTTCAACGACAATGTATTTTGCAACCGCTAAACCTAAACCAACGCCCATACCCAATACTTTTGTACTGACAAAGGGTTCAAAAATTTTATCTCTTATGGTTTCATCAACCCCTGGTCCATTGTCTGAAACTTCAATTATAATTTTTTGATGTTCTCTTTTAATGTTTATATTTACAATAGGGTGACTCACATTACTTTGTTCACTGAGCGCATTCACTGAATTTTTAACCAAGTTTAGCATCACCTGTTCTATTTCAAAAGGATTACACACAATGGGAGGGAGGCCTTCGGAAATTTTTGAATTAATTTCAATACCCAATAAATTTATTTGTCTTTGTAATTCAAAATCTGTAGATAAAAGAGACAACATAGAATTTAAAACGCCATCTAAATACACGGTTCGCATAATCGTTTGAGAACGCTGACTGAATTTCAAAACTGTTTTAATAATTTCAAGTGCTTTTTTTTGTGCGACTTGCATGCGATGAAGGGAAGTATTAACACCTCTTGCTTCCAAATAGTATAATATTTTCTTCAACTCAATTTCATACTCTAGGGCAACTTCATGATTTCTAACCACTTGCGTATCTAATTTTGAAAGAACTTGTGTCAATTCATTTTGTATTGTATTCAAAGGATTTCCCAATTCATGAGCCATTCCTGCTGCCAAAGTACCCAAGGAATTCATTTTTTCAGTTTGAATGACCGCATCTTCAAACCTAACTTTTTCTGTTACATCATCCATTCTAATAATAACGAATTGCTGTTGATTCACTAGAATTGGATACAAAACCATATTGAAAAATTTTTCGTCCTCTAATAAAACCCTTGTTTTTTCTAAAATATGAACCTTTTTTTCTGAAATACACTTATTTATTAATTCTTTAGAATGTAAGAATTTTGGTAATAAATCTGTGGCTTGGTTTCCCAATGCCTCTTTAGCAGAAATTTGAAAAAGGTGTTCTGCGGATTTATTCCACTGCGTAATTAAATATTCTGAATTCACCCCCAAAATAATCGAAGGCATAGAGTTAATTAATTCCAACAAGTATTTTTCTGATATTTGAAGCTTATTTTCAATTTCATTTTTAATTTTTAAAGAATTTTTAAGCTGAGAGGTCATTGTGTTGAATGCATTTTCTAAATGATGAAGCTCTGTTTCACCCATAAGATTTTTATGAACATAATGAATAGACTCTAAATTTTCCAAGTTAACATTGGCTACCTGTTTTGAAAATGCATTCAAAGGCCTAGAAAGATACTTGAAACCAGACCAAAGAAAAATATACCATAAAAAAGCGGTTTTTATGAAAGCATTCATAATGATAAATAAAAATCCTAATTTCACCCCATCTATGACCACAGAATGACTAGAATAGATGACAACATCGCCTATCCTTTGTTTTTCACCTTTGATCCCAATATAATGCAAATGAAAAGCATGAGGAATTAATCTGGAATTAAGGGCTTTCTGGAATTTTGGGTCCTGGGATAATAATTCAGGATCGCCTATAAAATTGTTTTTACTATTAACTCCTTCACCAGCTAAAACCCCCTGTTTTCTACTGTTTTGATATTTTCCTATATTTTCTATAGAGGCTCCTACTATAATTTGGCTTTGAATCATCCCCAACAGGGTTTGGGTAATTACTTTTTCTTCTAAAGTCCACATTGCCTCTTCTAAGACAGGTCTAAACATGTTTTCAAAACGTTTTAATTCTGTTGAAATAGCATGTTCATACTGCTTGTATTCCGCCGCCATATGCATCCCGGTTAAAGTTACCGTTAAACATACGTAAATAGAAAAGGCAATCTTAATAACTTTAAAGATTATGGACTTCTTAACATCTTCTAAAATCACTTCTAAAATCCATACTCAGACATGATTTTTTGCAAACTTCCATCTTCTTTCATTGCTTTTAAAGAAGCATTAAAATCATTCAATTTTTTCTCATGATCCTTTGCTTTTTTAGAAAAATTAATGTATAAAGGTTTATCTTCTAAAGAGGGCTCCATGAATTCTAATACAGCATCATAGCCTTTGAATTCTGGTCCTGCTGTAATTGATTTAGCTACGAATTTATCAATGAAAACAAAATCAATTCTTTTGCCGTACAATTTTTTCAGATTAACTTCATCTGAAGCTGCTTCTTCTTTTTTCAAGAAACTTGCATTATCAAAAGCGGTTGTGTTTGTATAACCTTTTACAATTCCAAAAGTATATTTTTTCAAACTTTCTAGAGCTTTCGTTTGATTGTCCCCTTTGGGATCTACTTCGTATTTAATATTTAAATCTTTGCGTTTGTACAATCCTACAGGACCACCTGGAAAGGAATCCGATAATGCCGCCCAAAGTTCATGAACCTCGTATTCTGGGAAATATCCATCTGCATTTCCATTTTTAGCCTCTTCTACTGTACGAGCCCATGGAAAGAATTTTATATCTAATTCATAGCCTGCTCTTTTAAACGCTTCCTTAACAACATCGTAGACATAACCTTTTCTATTTTTTCCATCCACATTTTGACCTATATAAGGAGGCCAGTCGAGTGTTGTTAAGACAACTTTTTCACCAGCTAACACCTGCGCAGGAATTAAGCCCAAAAGGCCTAGTCCTAAAACAAAACCAAAACAATGCTTTGATGCATTATCTTTTTCCACGATCGTTCCCCTTTCATTAATAAATTAAGATAAAAAAATTTTGCCAATACCTTCATTTTAGATTAAAATACCGAAATGCATTTACAAGCTTTTAAAATCTTCTTTCTACCTGGCATCATCCTATCTTTCTATCTTTCTAGACCTGAAGCAGAAAGCCATGCGCCTATTGATACTCAACAAAGCACTCAGACGGAACAAGAGGCCCAAAAAATCGTTGAAAAAATTTACACCCGTTATTGCAAAACTTGTCATGCTCAAAATCCTGTGATTCCTTCTCATGCACCTAAATTAGGGGATCAAACAGCTTGGGAAAAACGAACTTGCGAGCATCCTAATATGGAATCTGCGATCAATGCCATGCTAGAAACCGTGAAGCAAGGCAAAGATCTGATGCCGGCTCAAGGCGGTTGTTTTGAATGTTCTGATGAATTACTCAAAAAAACCATTGTTTATCTATTGAACTACACTAAAAATTAAGATTTGATTTTCTTTTATCCCTATGCGCTATACTGCAGATCATGAACCATGCTAACCCCAGCTTCAATCTCAATTCTATAGCTGCACAGCAACTAAAAAAGGCCCTAAGCTTAATCGGAGAGGCTGTCATTAGCACTGATGCTTTGGGTCGGATACTTTATTTAAACCTCTGCGCTGAACGAATGCTTGGCTACTCTAACGACGAGGCTTTCCAAAAACCTTTTGCTGCGCTTTTTAAAACCCCTTTCGATCCCTTAGAAACAAAACAAGGGCTTGGCAGAATTTTAAATAAACAAGGCGAAAGCATTTTAATAGAATATCAAATGGCCCCTATTGTTTCTATCGAAGATACCAACCTTGGTCATGTTTTTGTTTTACGAGAACACATGAGCGATTCAGGCCATTTAAAACCAGTCATCTGCAAAAAAACAAATATTTTTAGAGATCCCGCTACAGGTTTAATGAATCGCAAGGAATTTAATAAACAACTAAAAATAGCTTTTTCGTCTTCAAAATCAAAGCGAATTGAGCATGGTTTGCTTTTTATTGATTTAGACAAATTTAAAGTCATCAACAATGCTTGTGGATCTAGCATTGGTGATAAATTTTTAAAAGAAATTTCTAATCTTATAAAATCTTGTATTCGAACACATGATATTTTTTCGAGATTAGGCGGTGATGAATTTGCCGTTATTCTTGAAAATTGCAGTTTAGAACCTGCTCTTAAAATCAGTAATGCGATTTGTAAAAAAATAGATGCCTTTAGATTTGAAAGTAAAAAACATAAGTTTCATTGTAGTGCCAGCATTGGTTTAATCCCTATTAATCGTTATTGGGAATTTGAAGAAGAAATTTTACAAGCAGCAGAACAAGCCTGCCATATTGCAAAAGAATCGGGTAGAAATCGAGTTCATATTTTTAAAAATTTTCAAACAGAAAATTTGACTTTAAAAAAAGATATTCAAATTATAACTCGTATTGAAGATGCCTTAGACAACGATGGTTTTATTCTGTATGCTCAAAAAATTTATCCTATTCAACACGAAGAAAATAAGCCGCCTCTGCATTGTGAAATTTTGATTCGACTGAAACAGAATGCACAGGGCGAAGAATTTATATCCCCTGGATTATTTATTCCAATTGCTGAAAAATTCCATATTTCAAATCGAATTGACAAATGGGTCCTTCGAAATACGCTCAATTTATTAAAAAGAAATTTGAACTCGAATTTAAAATATATTGACACCATTGATAATATCTCTATCAATTTATCTGGCCAATCTATTAGTGACAAACAATTTCAGGAGTACGCTGAAGATCTCATGCTTAACAGCGATTTTGATTTAAGCAAAATTTGTTTTGAAATTACAGAAACTGCTTCTATTTCTAAAATTGACGAAGCACGTGAATTCATGAATAAAATGAAAAAAAATAAAATTAAATTTTCTTTGGATGATTTTGGTAGCGGCGTTTCTTCTTTTGGTTATTTACGTTCTTTGCCAGTTGATTATATTAAAATTGATGGTCAATTCGTTAAAAATTTACAGCAAGATCCTGTCAGCTCTATTGCTGTAAAATGTCTTTCTGAATTAGGCAGAACACTCAACAAAAAAACGATTGCTGAATTTGTTGAAACGAATAGCTGTAAAGATCTTTTAGCAGAATTTGGTGTGGATTATGCTCAAGGTTATTTAATGCATCAACCAGAACCGCTGGAAGCAATTTTAAAAAGGCATCTTGAAGATTAAGAAGATTAATTTAATTACATCGTATGACTGTTGTAATCTGTTTTTAAAAGCGTAGCCAAATACCCCTCCAGTTTGCTTCGAACGGCAGTGGCATTAGCGCCTGAAAATTCCAGCCCTATACCCGCTGCGCGATTGCTTTGTGCGCCTTTCGGGGTGACCCACACGACTTTGCCTTCCGCTTGAATTTTATCTTGTAAATCTACAAGATGGATATTCAAATTTAAAGAATGACCTAATTCAAATTTTCTTTGTGTAGGAATAAATAGTCCGCCAGATTTTAAAAATGGCATGTAAGAAGAAACCAAAGCACTTAACTCTTTAATGGTAAGCGTAATGGTTTCCAGGAGCGTAATGGTTCCCAGGGGTTGCGCCCATGCTGTTTTTGCTTCTCCTGTTTCGGGTGGTTCGTTTTGATCGGCCATGCTCAAATTCTTCTAAATTAAGTAATTCTATTATTAATTGATCTACATCTAATTTAGCAGAATTTTGGGTGCTTTGCTGAAAAATAGACAATTGTTTGGCTATGGCATTCGGAAATTCTTGACTTAATCTTAATTTTGTGTTTGTTAAACTGTCTTTGTATACAGCCTCTTCTTGTAAAATCTCTAAAGCCTGTTGATGACTTTTGATTCGACTATTGAATTTATTTAAAACAATCTTAATCGGTACTTGTTTATGATAAGCCTCTGTCAACTCCCAAAGCATTTCTACCGTAATTTTTAAACCCGATAGCGCAAAATTCTCTGGCGTTACTGGTGCTAAAATCAAATCTGAAGCCAGAGCAGTTGCTGCTATGGATTGATCCAAATTGGGAGGACAATCTATCAAAATTAATTCGTAATCTTGTTTCAAATTCTGCCACAAATCTGCATACAATTCTGCTAAATTAGCCTGTTTTAATCTTAAAATTTCATCCAACATAGAATTTTCAACCCGACTTGGGATCAAATCAATACCTGGCGCAACGGAAAAAATAGCTGTTTTTAAATCTAAATCTTGAGCAATTACATCCATCATGATAGGACATTCGCTAGGATCCAAATTAAAAGCCTGAGTTAAATTCCCTTGTTGATCCAGATCAATACACAAAACCCGCAAACCGTATAAACTAGCCTTAACCGCTAAGGAAAATGCGACTGTTGTTTTTCCTGTTCCACCTTTTACCACTTGAATAGCCATAATTTTGGGATCGACAGGTAATGTTAATAATTTTCGAATGCTAAAATGATCCAGAAAAATTTTTTTCTGTTTTTTAAGATAAGTAATATTTTTGGTCTTTAACTTTTTTTCTAATTGAAGATCTGTTAAACCCGTAAATTTAAACAAATCCTTTGCGCTGGCATATAGTTCCATTAATTTTAACTCTCCTTAACACCCTACCGCTTACCAAAAATATTTTTCACCGCGGTCGCTCCATGTACTAGCGCCCAGATACACTCTCGATAGGCTTTACTGTAAAGCTTTCTCCACAGCCACAAGTGTGCTCCACTCTGGGATTATTAAACAGCAACTGCATGCTTAATTCATCCCCTGCATAATCCACCTCTGTTCCTTCTAAAACAGGTAAACTGGTTTTTGTTACTCCAATTTGTAATTGATCTTGAATGATGTAAACATGTTCTGGTGATTCTTCATGAAAAAAATCAATGACATAAGCCCAACCTGAACAACCGGATTGCCGAACACCCAATAAAATACCCAAGGGCTTTGCTTCTTTTTTTTCAAGCAAATTTTTAAAATGATGAACCGCAGAAGGCGTCAGGGTAATTGGATGATTCATGGTATAATTTTAATTATATACGCGTGTGTATTAAACGCAATTGGCGTCCCCAAGGGGATTCGAACCCCTGTTACCGCCGTGAAAGGGCGATGTCCTAGGCCTCTAGACGATGGGGACCTAAGTAACTCGTAAGTGTCTTAAAAGTCTGGCTATCTTACAAGATTTTTTTAAACTTTGCAAGGCCTAAACTTGGTGGAGCTAAGCGGGATCGAACCGCTGACCTCTTGCATGCCATGCAAGCGCTCTCCCAGCTGAGCTATACCCCCA